>MVZJ01000117.1 GCA_002069095.1 Bacteroidetes bacterium ADurb.BinA174
CCCTGCCGATAAACCCTGTCCTGAGCCAACGGAAGTTGTGTTTGCAGTTTTCTTAATTCGGCTTGCAAAGGCGCATCGTTTACCTTGGCAAGCAACGCTCCCTGATTAACAAAAGAACCTTCGCTAAAATAAATGTGAGTAATTTTACCGGATGTTTCGAAAGTGAGATTAACTTCTTCTTCCGGTAATAACACGGCTTTAGAGATATATACGTCACTCCTCAAAACTTGAGGTTGCAAAATCATTGCGATAACGCTTAATTGCTGTCTTCCAACTCCGGATCTGCCGTCTCCACCACCGCCTCTTGCCGGACTTTGTTGGATTTGTGCCGGTTGATTATTGGAAGAAAAAATCGATTTTATTTTCGGGAAAAAAGCCATTCCCAAAATCAGCAAACCGATAGCTGTAAAAACTATGATTTTGTTATTTTTACTCATTGTTTTATCCAAATTTGTCCAAATTTAGCTATTAAAAGTCATATAACGGGATTCGAATATTCTTTTTAGTTTTTTTTAAAATTCAAAATCGACATATCGGACAATTCAATCGACGAAAAATAGAAAAAGCAGAAGACCCCCACATCTTCTGCTTTTTCTATTTTCATTTTATTTCCTTAAACTTACATGCCTGTTTTTCTTTTTTTACTCTTGCACCGCATTTTTTACATTCGTATTTCGGTTCTTCAGCACCTTTGAAATCTTATTTGCAAGCTGTTTTGCTCATGAAATATTTTTATCACATAAACAGCTAAATCAGGAATTTGGTTTATGGTTCTGATGAAATAAATTCGTAGTCGGAAACCCCGCTAGGCATTCCTATTCCTCCATAGTAAGTACCAATGTTTCCTTTTATCTTTACTTCTTTTCCTAAATTACTGGGATTTTTCTTCAAATTTAGCGTATCTCTCAGAGTACCGATGGGAAGATTTACCGGAAACGTATTAGAACCTGTTGTTTCGGTAGACGAAGCAGCTAATGCAAACGCTGTTTCTTTTACAGTTTCAGGATCAGAAAGATCAGAGGAAAAAGTTCCAACACTAGTTCCGGTATAATATCCAACAATATATCCTTTTACCCAAACGCCGGATAAAGGCGATAAATTTCGAGCATCCACAATCGTATATGGATTTTCCTGCGTTCCTGCCCCAACCGGTTGGTACACATTGAAATTTTTATTAAGGTAAATAGTCTCACTCGGGCCTTCACTCCAAGGAGAAATGATTGCTGTTGCAGAAACAGAAGTTATAGCAATCGGATCTAACGTGATGTTGAAAGTGTATCTATAGCCGGAGTTAAAACTACTGATATTTTCTGCTGTACTGAACTCATATTCATATCCGATTAATCCATGTTCAATAATCAGTTTCTTTCCCGTTAAGTCCGGCGTTGGTAGTACAATGGCTTCAACTGTTTTCCCATCGGCACTAACAATTAACTGAATTTCTGCTTTTGTGCTTGTCGAGGTAACTTCTCCACCTATCAATGATAGTTTTCCTCTCGGGTTAAAATCCACTAATTTTGCTTTCAATCCCGAAAGATCTACTCCGCTAACCGATGGTGTAAAATTGAACACAAGTTTAGAAAGTTTGTGTGTGAACTGCAAAGCAATTTCGGGATTGGAAGAGTTTTTCGCAACTACATTATTTGAATACATCACATCTATTGCCGCTTGATTACTTTGGTCAGTTACATTGAGTGAATATCCAAAATCCGTACCAACACTTCCATGCGGATAATATGCGATAAAATCCACATTCGAACCGTCTATCGGAAATTTTACATCGTTAGCAACAGTAGACGGATTAAACGCACTGCCACCTTCTGTTACATATTTTGCATTTTTTGCCAAAACAGATTCGGCGGAAAGTACTTCTCCGGCCGATATCATATAAATCCCTATCGCATCTCCTTCCGACCATGTATCGTTTGTAGCACGTGTTTTCATGCCATCGATACGAGCATTCACCTTGATGCTTCTGTTTATGATTGAAAAATCAATTCTTTCGCCTTCACAAGCCAGCAAAAACGTAAGCATCAGAAATAAAAACAAATTGTTAATTTTCATATTCTCATACTTTTAGGAATTAATTTTGCAATATACCTTGAAAATGTATGGCTTCCAAATAAATTCGTCTATATTTAATGTAATTATGTTTTATAACATAAAAAGTCATACAAGAAAACCATTATTTAACGCTCATTTATTTTATGCCTTTATATTTTGACATTAGATAACAACAAAAACTGCCCCGAAGAGAATCGGAGCAGTTTAAGTCTATTGTCTTTGTTCTTTAATCTTTCAGTCTATTTTCAATACTCCTGCCAACTCTTAATTTTCAATTGTTCTTCATTTAACGTACAAAAAGCCGTGATAAACGCCGATGCCAGCCGGGCATTAGTGATCAGCGGAATATTGAAATCCACCGCGCCGCGACGAATGATATAACCGTTAGTAAGTTCGCGCTTGGTGATATCTTTCGGGATATTAATAATCAGATCGAATTGTTTGCGTATAATCATATCGTGGATATTATTCTCGCTTTCTTCGTCGGGCCATGCCACATCCGTGGCTTTCACGCCGTTATCGGCAAGAAACTTTTGGGTTCCATGACTCGCATACAGGTCGTAACCCTTGGCGTGAAGCAGTTTACAAGCTTCCAGTAAATCTACTTTCGATTTCGCCTCTCCCGATGAAATCAAAATTCCTTTTTTCGGGATATTGTATCCCACCGATAACATCGATTTCAGAATGGCCTCGTTAAAATCGTCACCAATACAACCTACTTCTCCCGTCGACGCCATATCCACCCCTAAAATCGGGTCAAACTTCTGTAAGCGGGAATAAGAGAACTGCGATGATTTTACGCCGATATGGTCGAGGTCGAAAACCGTGCTTTCCGGCTTGTCGTAAGGCGCTCCCAACATTACGCGGGTAGCCGTATCGATAAAATTATGTTTAATGACTTTCGATACGAACGGGAACGAACGCGATGCACGCAAATTGCACTCAATTACCTTTATTTCGTTATTCTTAGCCAGAAACTGAATATTGAACGGCCCACTGATTTTCAATTCTTTGGCAATCTGACGCGATATTTTTTGGATGCGGCGCATGGTCTCAAAGTATATCTTTTGTGCCGGAAAAACCAGAGTGGCATCGCCTGAATGCACACCGGCAAACTCCACATGTTCCGAGATGGCGTATTTCACTATTTCGCCGTCTTTTGCCACTGCGTCCATTTCCACTTCCTTGGCGTTCTGCATGAAAACCGAAACCACCACCGGATATTCTTTCGATACGTTGGCGGCCATTTCGAGAAAACGTTGCATCTGTTCTTTGTCGTAACAAACATTCATAGCTGCACCCGAAAGCACGTACGACGGACGGATAAGTACCGGAAAACCTACTTCTTCTATAAACTTATCCACTTCTTCGTAACTCGAAAGTTCTTTCCAGCGTGGCTGATCGATACCTAACTGGTCGAGCATGGCGGAAAACTTGTGACGGTTTTCGGCACGATCGATTGATTCGGGTGAAGTTCCCAAAATGGGTACGCTCTGCCGATGCAGTTTCATAGCCAGATTGTTGGGTATCTGACCGCCCATAGACACAATAACGCCTTTAGGCACTTCAATATCAATAACATCGAGCGTACGCTCAAAAGTAAGTTCATCGAAATAAAGTCGGTCGCACATATCGTAATCAGTGGAAACCGTTTCGGGGTTGTAATTTATCATTACCGACTCATAACCCAGTTTACGTGCAGTTTCCACGGCATTTACCGAACACCAGTCGAACTCAACCGACGAACCGATGCGATATGCTCCCGAACCCAGAACCACAATTACCTCTTTGCTTGACTTTACAAATTGATGAGCTTTCCCCGCTCCGTACGTAAAATAGAGATAATTTGTTTTTTCCGGATCTTCAGAAGCCACTGTGTTGATGCGGCGAACGGTAGGCAACACATTCTGTTTTTTACGCCACTCGCGTACGCGAATCAGTTCGTTTTCCATCGTCCCTTGCGGATTCTCCACGTACCGTGCAATCTGGAAATCGGAGAATCCTAATCGTTTTGCTTCCGTCAACACATCTTTCGGCAAGTCTTCAATTTTCTCGTATCGGGAAAGAACGTGTGTATAGTTGTAAATATTTTCGAGTTTTTCGAGAAACCATTTATCAATCTTCGTCAATGCCTCAATCCGGTCAACCGAATATCCTTTTTCAAAAGCATCGGCAACGGCAAAAATGCGCAAATCGGTAGGATTGGAGAGCGCTTCTTCCACATTATCGAACGTAAGGTCACGATTTCCCACAAACCCATGCATCCCCTGCCCTATCATCCGCAATCCCTTCTGGATAATCTCTTCAAATGATTGCCCTATGGACATGATTTCACCCACCGATTTCATCGATGATCCAATTTCGCGGCTGACCCCTGCAAATTTCGACAAATCCCAACGTGGGATTTTCACGATCATATAATCTACTTTCGGCGCCACGTATGCTGAATTAGGCGTTCCCATTTCGCCAATTTGGTCAAGCGTATAACCTAACGCCAATTTGGTTGCCACAAACGCCAACGGATATCCCGACGCTTTGGACGCCAACGCCGAAGAACGGCTCAAGCGAGCATTTATTTCGATAATGCGGTAATCGTTAGTTTCTGCGTTAAACGCGTACTGGATGTTACACTCGCCCACTATTCCGATGTGGCGCACAACGCGGCGCGCAATATCTTCCAGCAGAGAAATTTGTTCTTTGGTGAGCGTGATAATGGGCGCTACAACAATACTTTCGCCCGTATGTATTCCTAACGGATCGAAGTTTTCCATCGGAACCACCGTGAAACAATGGTCGTTTTTGTCGCGAATTACTTCAAATTCAATCTCTTTCCATCCTTTCAGACTTTCTTCCACCAGAATTTGCTTCGAAAACGACAGCGAACTTTCGCACAAATGGCGAAATTGCTCTTCATTTTCGCTAATACCCGATCCTAAGCCTCCCAACGCATACGCCGAACGCACCATAATCGGAAATCCGATTTCCCGGGCAGCGGCCAACGCATCTTCCATACTTTCCACCGCTTTTGAAACGGGCGTCTTCACCTCAATTTCGTTTAGTTTTTTCACAAAAAGATCACGGTCTTCGGTAATCATAATAGCTTCTACCGAAGTTCCCAGCACTTTCACGTCGTATTTATCGAGTACGCCGCTTTGGTAAAGTTCCGTTCCGCAATTCAGCGCCGTTTGTCCGCCAAATGCAAGCAAAATACCGTTGGGTTTCTCTTTTTGTATCACTTTTTCCACAAAAAAAGGTGTTATCGGAAGAAAATAAACTGTATCCGCCACGCCCTCAGAAGTTTGAATGGTTGCAATGTTGGGATTTATAAGTACCGTTTTAATACCTTCTTCCCGCAACGCCTTTAACGCTTGTGATCCCGAGTAATCGAATTCGCCTGCCTGACCAATTTTCAAAGCCCCAGAGCCTAATAGAATAACTTTTTTAATTGATTTGTTCATTTATTATTTTTTGTAAAACGTATTATTTGTTTTAAGATTCAGATTTTTAGACCACTATACCGAAAGAATAACAGATCGCTTCGCTGACAGATTTGAAATTATCTAATATCTGATGTCTAATGTCTGAAATTAAGTGATTTGTTGACTTGGAGAGAATCAACGTACGAATTGTGAAACCAAAAAGGGAGAAATGTTTGTACATTCGTCGTTTTAGTTTGCAAATTTAGACAAAAATAACCAATTTCAATCGCAATTTTTGAGTAAAACTTGGTACAAAGAAGAATATTTAATAACTCTTTTATTCCCAAGGGAAAGTTTTTCTTACCTTTGCTTATAAATTAAACATACTAAACCTCAATGAGAAAATTTAAAATCGTCATTTGGATCGCAGTTGTGCTGCTTTTACTGATACTTACCGGATTCATTTACTCCACATTTTTTCGAACGAACTATGTGGGTAGTGGAAACAACACGCTCGGTTTTTTGATTTTCGGATCAATTATCGGTGCAATTATCGCTTTTTTGATTTTCAAACTTCTCAACAAATCAAATAGCTCCAATAATTCAACGAACATCACTTCTCATACCGTTGTCGAAAGTATTCGCCGGGTGTTTAAAATTGTGCTGGCCGAAGGACAGTTGAACGAAATTTATAACTACGAAAACACAAAAAAACTGTTAAGGTTTATTCCTTCAACCAAAAAAGCCCTGGTCATTGTAAAAGCTAAAGTACTGATTGGTTATGATATTGAAAAATGCAAATGGGAGGTGGACAGCGAGAACAAAAAAATAAAACTGATAGCGTTTCCAAAACCTGAAATCCTTTCACTCGATCCCGATTTCGACTACTATTATTTCGAAGACGATTTGTTTAACTTTATTAGACGGAAAGATTTACAACTTATTCAGGAACTGGCAAAAGAACAGGTAAAAAAAGCAGCGCTGAGT
>MVZJ01000118.1 GCA_002069095.1 Bacteroidetes bacterium ADurb.BinA174
GTGATAACTTACGCGCCCAAGGCTTATTTAAAAAACACACTGGGAGCCGATTTCGCTATCCCCGTTTCAACTTGGATTTTTCGCGGAGAAATGGCATACAATTTTGTAGAAAATAAAGATAAGCACATGTATATCCCCCAAAGCGATTTCAGTTATGTATTCGGAATTGAAAAAAATTGGAACGATTTCATATTTATCGGGCAATACATCGGGAAAAAAGTATCGGATTTTTCTGAACTTACAGAACCGATTTTAAATCCTGCCGATCAGCTTTCTTTAATGACTTTTCCAATGGAAATGGCTAAGTACGAGAGTAGTTTGTTTAATCGGAAAATATTCAATCAGCAAGAAAAAATGAATCATGCAGTGTCGCTAACAATTAGCCGATCGTTCGCTTACGAGGTTTGGAATGCCGAACTAACGGGTTTTTACAACTTCACATCCGAAGAATGGATGATTCGTCCGCAACTAACGTGGAAAATAAGTGATGCGCTTGCTTTGGCTGTTGGTGCCCAATACATGAAAGGTCCCGATAAGTCTCTCTTCTATTATTCGTCACCCGTACTCAATGGCGCATTCGCAGAGCTTAAAGTAAGTTTTTAAGATATTTAGATAGAAAGAAGTTGATTATATGAAAGAAAAAAACATTTTTGTAATTCGTTATCGCTGGCATATTATTATTGCTACCCTCTTGATTGTAGGATTGAGCATAATTCCCATATTGAATATATCCATAAATCCCGATTTGGAAAGTTATATGCCTGATACTATGCCGGCTAAAAAACAAAGTCAACTCATAAAGGATGAATTTGGAGACGATGAACCGTTAATGATTTTGATAGAAGCGGAAGATGTGCTTCAATCTGCCACTTTACAACGTATCCAAAATTTAAGCGAAGCTTTTACTATAGAACCGGGATTTAAAAGAGTATTTTCACTGTTTCAAACAAAAAATATTCGTTCCGAAGAAGGAATGATGATTGTTGATCCGGTAATTCCATACATTCCGGAATCGGATTCCGAGCGTGAAGCGCTGCGCGAGGAAATTCGCAAAAACGATTTAGCGTATAAATTAGTAGTTTCTGAAAATTTCAAGCACGCGCTTATCGTGATAACATCCGATAAATTGTTGCCCGATGATGAGTTGATGGATAGAGTGCAGGAAATAATTGAAGAAAATCCCGGAAATGAAAAAGTGTACATCACTGGGCAACCTTATCTGCGCAACGAAGCCAATCAAAAAATCAGTCGCGATCTCATGTTTCTTCTTCCGCTGGGTTTGTTGGTAATGTTTATATTCTTCTGGCTTTCTTTTCGCGAGCTAAGAGGAGTTTTCCTGCCTTTTTCCGTGGTGGTTTTCTCCATCCTGATAAGTATGGCTTTAATTCCGCTTTTTGGATGGGAATTAAGTTTAATAGGCGTACTTATACCTATTATGATGATTGCCATTGCCAATAATTATGGAGTTCATTTTGTGGCCAAATATCAGGAGTTTAATGTGACAAATCCGGAATGGAACATGATACAGATTGTTGAAAACTCGAGCAAGTATCTTACAACGCCTGTTATACTATGCGGCTTAACTACCATTGTAGGAATTCTTGGCTTGGTGGCTCACTTGCTTCTTCCGGCTTCTCAAATGGGTATAATAACATCCATTGGTATATCGTTTGCTTTGATAATCAGTCTAACGTATGTTCCGGCCGTTTTATCGTTGATGAAAAAGGGAAAACCTCACAAAAAATTGTTATCGGAGTCGGATAAAGGCTTTTTTCGCTATTTTCTTTCCCGGTCGGGAAACGTAGTAACTGCTCATCCAAAACGAACATTGTGGTTTTTTATCCTGTTCCTGACATTGGCAACGTTGGGTTTTACTCGTTTTAAAGTTGCTGCCGATTCATACGAAGTATTACCGAAAAAACACTCATTCAATCAGGCAATTGCTATAGCCGATAATCATTTTGGCGGAGACAAAATAATTAACATAATGTACGAGGGCGATGTTAAAGACCCTGAGTTTTTGCGTAATTTGGAATACTTTAAATCGGAATTGCAAAAAATGCCAAACGTGGGAAGTGTTACATCGTTGGCTACTTTAATACGAAAAATGAGCACGGCACTAAATGATGTCGGCGAACCGGGTTATGATCAAATTCCCGATACTCCCGAAGCTGTGGCGCAGTATCTGGAACTGTATGCTATGAGTGGAGACCCTGATGATTATGAGCAATTCGTGGATTTCGATTATACGAAAACACTGGTGACGATGCAGTATCGTGCAAGCAAAATTTCGGAAATCAATGCCATTGTCGATAAAATAGAACAGTTGGCACAAGAAAAAAACATGAAACACGTAGTCGGAGGATATAGCTTGATAGACAAGGAAATAAGCGAGGCAACCGTTACCGGACAATATTATTCGTTGCTTTTAGCATTTGTGGCTATTATAATTTTGCTTACCATTATTTTCAGGAGTTTAACTGCCGGTTTGCTCGGAAGCATTCCGCTTGTTTTTGCCGTGTTATGCACTTTTGGCATAATGGGGTGGCTGGGAATTAAATTAAACATCGTAACTGCGTTGTTATCGTCCATTTCAATTGGGTTGGGAGTTGACTACACCATTCATATTTTCTGGAGATTGAAATACGATTTGAAAAATCAACCCGACTATGCCTCAAGCATAAAACAAACATTGAAAACCATTGGGCGTGGGATAAGTATCAATGCTTTTTCGGTAATGATTGGGTTTTCGGTATTATTTATATCTGCATTTCCGCTTATTCGATCATTTGGGCTGCTTATTATCTTATCGCTTTTGTTTTGTTTGATTTGTGCACTGCTGTTAATCCCGACTCTTTGCTATTTTATAAAACCAAAATTTCTATATAAATAAAACATTCATTACTAACATTTTAAAATAGATTAATTATGAAAACTAAATTGATATTTTTATCATTTGCCATATTGTTTTCGGCAACAATGCTTGCTCAATCGGCAAAGGAAATTAGTGAAAAATCGTCCGACATTATCGATATAACCTCAATGGAAATGGTTTCCACATTAAAGATTATTGATAATAAAGGTAACGTCAGAGAACGTCAGATAACAACTGCAAGTAAAAAGTTTGGAAACGTGAATAAGCTGTTAATCAAATTTATTTCTCCCGCCGATGTGGCAGGTACGGCTTTATTGGTTTATGATTACGAAGATCAATCAGACAACATGTGGATTTATATGCCGGCTTTACGAAAAGTACGCCGGATAGTCAGCAGCGAAAAAGGCAAAAACTTTATGGGTTCGGAGTTTACCAATGCCGACATGAGCAAGCCAAATTCTTCCGATTTTACCTATGCATTGCTTGGCAATGAAACCATTGAAGGAAAAGATTGCTGGAAACTTGAAATTACTCCAAAAACGTCAGCATTAAAATCGGAAAACGGATACAGCAAACGGGTTGCCTATATAGATAAAAGCAATTATTTTGCTTACAAAGTTGATTATTACGATTTGTCCGGGAAATTGAATCGTATTCAAACCATCAAAGATTACAGGAAACAAAACAACGGAAAATATTTTGCTTATTTCATGGAAATGAAAAATGTATTGAACGGACGCAAATCGGAGTTGAAAGTTGATAAATTTCAATCCGGATCTAAATTACCTGAAAGCACTTTTGCGCCAACAGCTTTAGAGAAATAATTTATAGCTGATAGTGTGCAATGTAGGAGGTGGTTTTTACAAAAGGCCACCTCTTTTACATTGATATGTGGCGTCTTTAATTTTAAAAAATTAACGCGCAGAAAATCTCTTTATAGAGTAATTGTGTAACTTTGCTTTCTCATTGGTCAAAAAATAAATTCATGTCATTAAAACTATTACGCTCTACCTCATTTTTTTTAGTTTTTGTTTTGGTATTCACAACTTGCTCCAAAAACGATCCCAGTATAAACGCAACGCGCCTTCGCATTAGTCTTACCGATGCGCCAACACTTTTAATTAGAGAATTGAACGTTGATATTCAGAAAATTGAAGTTTCTACGGTTGAATCCGAAAATGACAATGAAACATGGACAACACTCAAATTCAATGGTGGCGTATTTAATATTCTTACGTTGTCGAATGGAAAATCGAAACAAATTGTAGATCAGTATTTTCCTTCGGGTGTGTTGAGGCAGATAAAAATTACATTTGGCACTAAATCGAATATTGTAGCTGTTACTAAGGATGATGTGATAGATTTAATTCTTGACCCATCAATTCAGGACGGAGTTGTTATATTGGACGTTACAGCTAATTTGTACGCTAACTATATCTCTAATATAATGATAGATATAAACGCGGCAATGTCGGTTTACGAGTTGAACGGAAATTATTTTTTTCGTCCCACTATTCGTGCTTTCCCCGAAACATTCGGCGGCACGTTAAAAGGGGTGGTATCGCCAAAAGAAGCCGATGCGGCTGTGCTAATCACAAAAGTGAGTGAAACGGAAAGAGATACCTTGTTTACTGTTCCCGAAAGCACCAACGGAATGTTTATGTTTAAAGGAGTTAGCGAAGGAAATTGGAAAGTTCACGTAATTACTATGCCGGAACTGGGCTATAAAGATACCGTCTTTATTACCGATTCGGTTTATACCGGCAAAATTCTGGATTTAAAGTCAATTACATTGAAAAAGATAGAAGATATTGAAAATGAATAAGTTATTATTAGCGCTGTTTTGTGTTTTTTGGACAACCTTTTTGTTTTCGCAGCAAACCTATGAAGTTAATTTAAGCGGAAATGCTTATGTAACTTCTTTTCGTGACGGCGCAACCATAACTCAATCGGGACTTAAAAAATGGATAAGTGAAAAGTCTGTTATTGAAACATTTATTTATTTTCATAAACCTGAAACAATTAGTATTTCCATCAAAGGAATAGCAGAATCCGAATCGGTAATTGAGATATCTTTCCAAAGGAAAAAAATAAAAATAGCTGTTCCATCCGGAAATTTCGAGATTCCCGTAGGAACTTTTCAAATACGCAACGTGGGTTATCATCCGATAAAATTGCAAGGCATAAACAAAACCGGAAGTGAGTTTACACAAATAAAGTCATTTATTGTTCGTTCGAACGAAAAACCAACTTACGTTCACGATTTCTCCGATTACTGGGGCAGGAGAGGGCCATCGGTTCATTTTCGCTACGCGATGCCAAAAGAAACCGTCGAGTGGTTTTACAACGAAATAATCGTTCCAAAAGAAAACGATGTAATAGGCAGTTTTTACATGGTAAACGGTTTTGGCGAAGGATATTTTGGTATGCAGTGCAATTCCGAAACCGAACGTAGGATTTTATTTTCTGTTTGGAGCCCGTTTGATACACAAGAGCCAAAACTTATCCCCGATAGTTTAAAAATCAAGCTTTTGCGTAAGGGAGAAGGGGTGTATATCGGTGAATTCGGTAATGAAGGTTCTGGTGGTCAAAGTTTCTTGCAATACAATTGGAAAGCCGGCAAAACCTATAAATTTCTCACCCAGGTAAAACCCGATGACAAAGGGAATACAATTTATACATCGTATTTTTTTGCAGCCGACGAAAACCGATGGAGGCTTATAGCCGGTTTCTTGCGTCCGCAAACGAATGTTTATTACACCCGAGCTCATTCTTTTCTCGAAAACTTTATCCCCGAACAGGGATATCTAACCCGAAGGGTTTTATTCAGAAACCAGTGGTTCAGAACAAGTAATGGAGAATGGATGGAAGCCAATGAATCGGTCTTTACATACGACGAAACGGCAAGAAAACAAGCCCGATTAGATTATCAGGGAGGTTACAACAAACAGGAAAATGCGTTTTATCTTCAAAATTGCGGTTTCTTCAACGAATCTACTCCGTACAAATCAAAATTCACACGGAAAAAGGAAAATAAAGTTCCCAACATCGACTTTGAACAACTCGAAAAACTATAGTTTTTTGTTGGCTTTTCTAAGTTTCTGCCTTTCTGCAAGATGTTTTTAACAATTTAATTTATTTTCACACATCTATGAGTTATAATTATTTACTTATTTCTATCTTTGCTTTTAGTTTTGATATCCAAACATAAAATAACAACACAAATGAAAAGATCAATCTATTTGATGATGGCGTTTTCAGCCATGTTGGTTTTAGCAATTTCCTGTAAACCAAAACAAAGCGCTTACAAACAAGTATATGAAGCTGCCAAAGAAAGAGAAATGCAGCAAACCGCATCGCAACCAACTGTTGTGAAAGATGCTGCCGCTTTGCCTCCGGTTGAAGTATCGGTAAGAAAAGAAAAAGTGGAACCGGTTCTTGCTTCCGATGCTGCCTATTTGAGAAAATTCAGTGTGGTAATTGCTTCGTTGAGCGTAAAATTGAATGCTGAATCATTGAAAACCAGAATGGAAAACGAAGGTTA
>MVZJ01000119.1 GCA_002069095.1 Bacteroidetes bacterium ADurb.BinA174
AACCGGCAATCTATTTCGTTTCAGGGGGATATCAAGACGGGAAAGAAGGAATAAGTTAGTTTTTAATTCTGAGTTCTGAATTTGGAAAGTAGGAGTAGTGCACTACGTTTCTTTAATAACGTAGTCACGATGAATCGGGAGTTTCGCTTCGAAGCACCGTGTTTCTTTCGTTCCACAACTTTTTGACTTGAACCCCTTTTCAAAGGGCCGGATGAAGGAATTACTTCGGCCTTGCTTACAAGGAGAAACTACTTATCACAGTTTTTAGTATTGAAATAAAAGAAAGGAACTATAATGTTATGAAAGAAAAAATCCTCGAAAAAATTCACAGTTTAGGAATTCCCGAACTTACAGAGATAACTTCGTTAAATGAATTGGATGGAAGTTTTGTAAATATGGAATGTAAATTACCCAACGGGTTATCGGCACAAATATTAGACGACAATAAAAAGTATTACGGCACTCAAGTTGAGCAAGAAGGCGGCGAACGCTGTTATGGAATTGCTGCCGACGATAAACAAATAGCCGTTTACGAATACGGCTGTAACGGTATTGATGCGGAGTTAATTGCATGGTTGAAGCTGTAAAAGGATTTGAAGATTAAAAAAAGCGGCGATTGCCGCTTTTTTTATTATAACTTTTCAACCAACTTTTTCGGCAAATAAAATGTGTCGTTTTTATCAATATACACCACTACCGATCCGATATCGAACGGCTTGCCATTGAGTTTGGCAACCGATGAAAAGGCTCTTATTTCCAATGTGTTTTTGCCTTTTTTAATAGTCAAGACCGGAAATTCGGGGTCTTTTTTGTTTACGATAAATTTCTGTCCGGCAAAAACATCGGTATGTTTTACAAAAATCTCATCCGATAATTCCTGCAACGATTTATCCAATCCCAACACCTTTTGCAGGTATTTATTCACTTCCGTGTTACGTACATTTCCTTTCAGGATATCACCCTGCGGGTGGTACGATGCGAGCAACACCTCTTCGCCAGTGTGGCCACCTGTTGTAAAGCCGAAACAAGTACGCGAATTAAGAATATTCACTATATTGTGTGCCAGATTATTGCTGGTTCCCACTTTGGTGTAATCGCCCTCCTTGTAATTTTTCGAAGAAAGAAGCAATTGCAGTTCTTCGTCGGTAATATCAATTCCCGTGTATTTTTTGAATTCAGCTTTTATGTTTTCGGGTTTGGTATTCACCAAAATTGCTTCAATACCGTTTGCCGATAATTTGTATTTCGAAACTGCTTCAAACAACTGATGAATAGATAACTTGTCGTACCCCGGGCAGTCTCTCGAACCAATAGAAAAGCCGCTGTTTCCGTGGTCGGACATAATTACCACCGCAGTATTCCCGTCTTTTTCTGCAAACTCCATCACTTTGCCTACGGCATCGTCAAAATCGATATACTCGGTAATTATGCCGATGGGATCGTTGGCGTGCGCCGCCCAATCCACTTGGCTTCCTTCAATCATCAGAAAAAATCCGTTTTCTTTTTTAGACAATACTTCCAGCGCTTTACCGGTCATTTCGGCGAGTGATGGTATTTTATCGGGATTCCTATCGATGGAATAAGGCAACGCCCGGTCTCCGAACAATGCCCACACTTTTCCGTTTCCGTTGTAATTCAACAGCACATTTCTATCGTCCTGAATTAACGTAGTTCCATTGTTCCGGAAATGTTGTTTGATATCGTCTGTCAAAATCCCGTTTCCACCTCCAAACATCACATCCATATTCTGATACGCCATTTGAGGTGCAATAAAATTATAAGCGCTTCGCGTATGGTAATGCGACGAAAAATCGGCAGGTGTGGCGTGAGGAAATTCGCAGGTAACAACCAGCCCAACGGCTTTATTCTTCAAAATTTTGGATGCTTCCAGCAGTGTTGCCGCAGGCTGATACGTCCGGCTTGCATCTACCGGATAAATATCGTTGTCAGGATCGGCTTCAGGATGTATGGCTACGTTGCTCGTTTTCTGCAAAACTCCCGTCGCGTAGGTTGACCCTGTAGGTGCAGAATCACCGATGGGCGCGTTGGAAGAATGTGTAGTAACCGTTCCGGTGAAATAAGGATCGATGTTTAAACGGTCGCCCATTTTATTGTAGAATTTGTACCATCGGGATGCCGAGTAAACACCAACCGATGTGCCGTCGGGAATCATTACGATTACATTTTTAACCGGCCGTACTTCCTGAGCAACGACCAAAACCGTAATTGTCAATAAAGTAAGCAGTAAACTCAATTTTCTCATATCTAAATTTCTAATTATTCTCCCTTTTAAACAGCTAAGTTAACAAATTG
The DNA here is from genome assembly GCA_002069095.1 of Bacteroidetes bacterium ADurb.BinA174. Taxonomy (GTDB): domain Bacteria; phylum Bacteroidota; class Bacteroidia; order Bacteroidales; family Dysgonomonadaceae; genus Petrimonas. The sequence continues at coordinate 2,314 of MVZJ01000119.1, forward strand.
TTGTATTTTTCAGCGATAATAGTTTTAATTTAACCATTTTGTAACACTTCGAGTATGCGGAAAGTCGATGAATTTGACTAAATTTGCCTTTCATTTTAAAAGAAAAGAGAAATGAGCAAAGAGAAACCTCTTATCCTTATCACTAACGACGATGGATATCAGGCAAAAGGAATAGTGTCATTGGTTGAGGCATTAAAGGATTTGGGCGAAATTGTAGTTTTTGCCCCCGATTGGCATCGCTCGGGCATGTCGAGCGCCATTACAACGTCGCAAGCTTTGCGATATCAGCAATACAACAAGGAAGAAAACGCAACCTATTACGTATGCAACGGCACTCCCGTTGATTGTGTAAAACTGGCGTTGAATGAAGTTTTAGACAGACAACCCAATTTGGTGATTTCGGGTATAAATCACGGTTCCAATGCCGGCATCAGCGTAATTTATTCCGGCACTATGGGCGCTGCCATTGAGGGATGTATTTTCAAAATCCCGTCTTTCGGAATATCACTTTGCGATTATACTTCCGATGCCGACTTTACCCATTCAGCCAAAATAGCCCGCCTGATTGCCGAAAAAGTTCTGGCAAAAGGGCTGCCACAAGGAGTTTGCTTAAACGTAAATGTTCCGACAGGGGAACCGAAAGGGATAAAAATCACGTCGCAAACGCAAGGGAAATGGGTAAATGAATATCAAAAAGGACAGGATGGCGCGGGAAGAGACGTGTATTGGATAACCGGAAATTTCGAAAACTGGGAAATCGATAACGATAATTCCGATGAATGGGCGCTGACAAACGGATACGCTGCCGTTGTTCCCGTGAAAATTGACATGACCGCATATGATTTTATTCCTGAATTAAAGAAGTGGAATTTAGCATAGAGCGTTGAGCATAGAGCGAAGGATATATTCGCCCCAACTCTCTGTTCAACGCCCAATGTCCAACACAATAAAGTCATGAAATATTACCTTATAGCCGGTGAAGCTTCGGGCGATTTACACGCTTCAAACCTGATGAAATCGCTGAAAGAGCAAGATAAAAATGCCGATTTCCGGTTTTTTGGCGGCGATCTTATGGCTGCTCAGGGCGGAACTATGGTAAAGCATTACAAGGAAACGGCTTTTATGGGATTTGCTCCGGTGATTGTGAATGCGAAAACCATTCTCAATAACCTGAAACTCTGCAAAAAAGACATTGCTGCTTATCGTCCCGATGCGGTTATTCTTGTGGATTATCCGGGATTTAATCTCAAGATTGCCAAGTTTGTAAAAACTCAACTGAGTATCCCCATTTTTTATTACATTTCGCCCAAGGTTTGGGCATGGAAAGAATACCGGATAAAATCGTTCAAAAAATACGTGGATGAAATGCTTTCTATTTTGCCGTTCGAGGTAAACTTCTACACAAAACACGATTATCGAGTGCATTACGTTGGAAATCCGTCGGTAGATGAAATTGACTCGCGCGATTATAAAAACGAAACGTTTTCCGAATTCATCGCCGCTAATGAACTTCCCGACCGTCCGATTATCGCGCTGCTTGCAGGAAGCCGAAAGCAGGAAATATCGAGAAACCTGCCGTCTATGCTGCAAGCAGTGAAAGGATTCGAAGGTTATCAGTTTATCATTGCCGGCGCACCGGGAATTGAGTCCCATTTTTACGATGAATTCACAAAAGAACTTCCGTCAAAAGTATTGTTTAACCAAACTTACCGCATTCTGGCGCAATCGCAGGCGGCATTGGTTACATCGGGAACGGCAACGCTGGAAACGGCGCTGCTGAATGTTCCTCAAGCGGTTTGTTATCGCACGCCGATGCCAAAATTATTGTATTGGGCTTTCAAAAATATCCTGCACACACCCTATATTTCGTTGGTGAATCTCATTTGCGACAGGGAGATTGTGAAAGAGTTTTTTGCCAAGTTTTTCACTGTCGAAAATATCCGTAAAGAACTTATCCGATTACTACACGTAAAAAACTACCGGAAAAATATGTTAGACAATTATGCCGAAATGCGGCAGATATTAGGTGGAGCCGGCGCATCGAAAAAAGCAGCAGAAATAATTATTGAAAAAATCTCATAATCAAACTTTTTACCCGATACCATTTATTTCTACTTTGACAGATTAAGCTTTTGCCTTAAAAAAGTGTTGTTAATTTTTTATTATCACGGTTTTTGCTTTATGCAGATGCGTGAAGATAAAAGCAAGCAATTCGTCACCTACCCAGGGGCTGGCTTGAAGCCAGTCCCTGGGTTTGAAAATGTTTATTTCGTTTTTCTCGGATCCATTAATTGTGGCATCCAAACTTTAAAAAAAGGATAGGAGTCCCTTGTATTGCCTGCAGAAGCATAATCGCATAACTCTACTTCAACAGGCTCAGCGGCATATTCAGTATAGGCTTCGGGCAGGAATTTAGCGGAAAAAACCATCCAAATATCAGAACCGTGTTTTTTTTGAGGAGTTAAATGTATAAATCCATTTTCGTCTTTCATTGGAGCGATTACAGCTTCAAGTTTAGGGCCAATTAACCTTTCGTCTCGTGTTAAAACAATAGGACCACGTGTAACGGCAACACTTGCCGGATTTTGGCTCATATAATGGAGTTTACCTTTCATTTCAAACTCGATTTGAATCTTATCACTGTCTTTCCATGTACGATTGATTTTCAAGTATTCGCCCTTCATAACCTTTTCAACCGGCTTATCGTTGATTAAAACGGTTGACCTATCACTCCACGAGGGAATTCTTAAGGCTAACGTCATCTTTTCAGGTGTTTTCATTTCGAGTGATATATTTACGGTTCCTGAAACAGGATAATCTGAATGCTGCTTTACGGTAATTAGATTTTTTTGAGGTGAAGTCGTTTGATAAGAACCTTCAATATAAAAGTTTACGTTCAGCCCTTCGTCACTCGACATCACTGTTGTTAAGGGAATAGTGAATAATCCGCGGGGTCCGTTGGCATTACAACAGTTCAATCCCATTCCACATTGTTCTGAACCGGGTAACTTTTGGCCAAAAAGCGGTGTGTATTTTGCCCAGTTTGATCCATCGGGCCTCATAGCGCCCAACAAAGCATTGTAATATGTCCATTCAATGGCGTCGGCATATTTTGATTCACCAGTTAGCCTGAGTAATTGTTGATTAAATTTTATCCACGTTACGGTTACACACGTCTCCTGGTAATGTGCAATAGGGAGGTGCTGGATTTCTTTTCCGGAGAACCAGGCCTCCATAGCCGCACCGGAACCCGCAATGTTTATTTCGGTATCTATAATGCTTTGCCAGGTTTGTTCGGCAGCCTTTTTGTAAGACTCTTTTCCTGTTATCCGATAAAGTTCGAGTAAGCCTTCGTAGCACGACATCATTTCATATGCTTTTTGTCCTTGTTCCCAACCGTACCAGTTTCCTACGGGTTTCGCAAATCGTTGACCCACGGGAACTGATGCCTTAGAGATAAGCTGAGGGCCTTCCGGTGTTTCCCATTGACGTACAATTTCTTCCGCAAAACTCAGGTACCTTTCATTCCCGGTTCGCGTGTAAAGTTGACAAACCGGTTCCAGAACAGAAGATGCAGCCATACCTCTGTGGTTGCCCATTTTTACAATCAGGGCATTTTTATCTGTTAGTTCTTTAATAAGAAAATCTGCTTCTTTTGCAGCCGCATCCAGTGCTTTTTTGTCTTTTGATATATCGTAATATGCAATTAATCCCAATATGACATATTTTCGCCCCCAGATATCCCACGCTTTCAACCGGCTTTCGGAAGCATAGTTACCTATGTAACCCTCGGGAGTCTGTGTTGCCATTAGTTCGTAAACCGTATTTTTAAGCTTATTAATAAGCTGTTGGTCAGAACGATAGGCATAAGCCTGTATGGCAGAAGTGAACCATTTGCCCCAGAATTCGCTCTGCCAGCAACTGTGTTCATCGTGGGTTTTGAACGGTTGAACTAACCGATGAGGATCCTGTGCCAATATTCGATTATTGAAAGATGCATCAAGTTTATCTCCGATATAACCTTTTATATTTGCCGTTATTGCGGGTGATAGTTTGTCCTGAACGGCCGGTTTTATCTTTTTGTGGGGAAATAAG
>MVZJ01000120.1 GCA_002069095.1 Bacteroidetes bacterium ADurb.BinA174
TAAGGATTTACGGTACAAGCCATTCCAACCTGAATTTTTTCCGGAACTCCTTCCGAAACTTCGGCCACAACTCCGCCAATTTCGTGACCGGGAATTACCGGAAACTTTACCATCGGATTTTTTCCCAGAAAAGTGTTTAGATCGGAGCCGCAGAATCCTACGTATTTAATTTTGACAAGTACTTCTCCGGGTTTCAACTGAGGTTTATCAACTTCGATAAGCCCTGCGGTCTTTTCTCCTGAAATAGAAACGGCAATCATTTTACTGTTTGAATAAATTATTAACTGTTGAGCCATGTATCCCGAAACCGTGGCTCCAAAATCTTCCTTACTTCGGCAAGCAACTCTTCGTCTGTGGGTTCATTCGCCCATTTGATGTTTTGTAATACCGATGATGACCGCGTGGTGCTAAACAACGTAGTTGCAATTCGCGGATTGCTTACCGAGAAACTTACGGCCAATTGTTCAATGTTTTTGCCTTTATCCATGCAATGTTGAACTGCCTTGCGACATAAATCCTGTAATGGTTTTGGAGCCGGGTGCCACTCCGGTGCGCCACGTTCGGTTAACAACCCCATCGAAAACGGCGAGGCGTTAATAATTCCTACATCATTTTGTTCGAAAAAATCGAGGTAATCAATCAACGCATCATCGTTCAGACAATAATGGCAGAAAGAAAGAATGCTCTCCACTGTTCCTTTTGGTACATTATTAATGACATATTTAAAATGGCGCAATGTTAGATTTGTAATTCCAACGTGCTTTACCAAACCTTTGGTTTTCAGTTCGGTTAATGCAGGAAGAGTTTCTTTGCAAACCATCTCTAAATCCGAAAACTCGATATCGTGAACATTTATCAGGTCGATATAATCCACATTCAACCTATCAAGACTTTCATAGACACTTTCGACAGACTTTCTGGCTGAGTAATCACAAAAATTAACACCGTCCTTTCCATATCTTCCAACTTTTGTGGAGAGATAATAATGACTCCGATAGACATTCTTTAATGCTTTTCCCAATACAATTTCAGCTTTCAGATGACCGTAGTACGGCGACACATCGATAAAATTAATTCCGTTATCCAAGGCAGCGTGAACGGCTTCTATACCTTCTTCCTCTTTTAAGGAATGAAAAACCCCGCCCAGCGACGATGCGCCAAAACTGATGTTGGAAACTTTCATTCCGGTTTTCCCGATTTCCCTGTACTGCATGTTAATTATCCTCCATGTTTCATCACTTCGTTTGTCGCCTCCGATTGCAAATGTTCGCCCACTTTTTTATTAAATGAAACTTTAAAAGAGTAGGCATAATCACAAGGTTTTGTCGATGGAAAACGAAGTACTAAGCCTTTGTCCGTCAATTTCCAATCGATTTTTTCTTTTGATCCCAACAGGCTGACATCCAATATTTTTGCATCGTTTACTGTTCCCTTGTTTAAGGATTTTACAAGAATTTCATTATCCCAATTCAAGGTGATGACGTAGAAGTCGTTTCCTTTCGTTGTGAAGCGCATATCCTGAGCCGTGTATGCTGTTGCCTTGTTATCCGAAAATGAACCTTTCGTAGATTCTGTTTCTCCTTCACCAAATTTTTTCCAGCAACGAGTTTCATAGATAGATTCTCCATTTATATTCAACCATTCACCAATAGACAATAAGATATTTTTTTGTTCATCGGTGATGGTGCCGTCTGCACGTGGCCCGATATTCAATAGTAAATTTCCGTTTTTGCTGACGATGTCAATTAAATCATGAACAATCTGTTCCGGTGTTTTATTCTCTTCACCGTCAATATAGCACCACGATTTTTTCCCGACAGAAGTGTCGGTTTGCCACGGGAAAAGCATCATATTTTCTGCTTTCCCTCTTTCCACATCCCAAACCTGAATGTTAGTGGGATAACCTTGTTTTGTGTTCACGACAACTTCTTCGCCCCAATCCAACGCATTATTGTAATAATAGGCCAGAAACTTGTTGAAGTACGGCATTAAGATTGAATCGTTTACAGTCCAGTCGAACCAAATCAGCATTGGTTTATACTTGTTGACCAACTCGTAGGTATGAGTAAGCCATTCCCTTGCAACATCGTCGGTATAGGTTTGATCGGCGTACCGCCTTCCATATAAGGAAATATCCATATCCTGAACATCGGAAGGAAATTTCATTCCTCCATTGTAAAACCATGCGTTTTCAGCTCTGTGCGTAGATAATCCGAAGGTAAGTCCTTCTTTTTCGGCAGCGGCCTTCAATAATCCCACAATGTCTTTCTTTGGGCCCATCTGAGCAGCGTTCCATTTGTTCAGATCGCTTGCATACATCGAAAAACCATCATGATGTTCCGCAACCAGAACCACGTATTTCGCACCGGCAGCCTTGAATAATTTCGCCCACTCATCCGCGTTGAATTTCTCTGCTTTAAACATTGGGATAAAGTCTTTATAACCAAATTTGTCCTGTGTTCCCCACGTAGCAATGTGGTGTTCATAGACTTTGCTGTCCTTTTGGTACATGTTTCGTGCATACCATTCGTTTTCGAATGCCGGAACAGCGTAAACTCCCCAGTGAATAAAGATACCAAATTTTCCGTCCACAAACCACTGTGGAAATTTATAATTTTTGGCAATATTTTCCCAATTGGGTTGAAAAATCTCCGTACCTTTAGGCGATGCTACGGAATCGATGTTGTAGAATTTTTTACCCGGTTGCCGACATGAAGCAAATAGGAGGGTTATAAGGAATAAAATTAGTATTTTTCTCATAAAATTTTTGTTATTATTTGTAGATAAGTAGAATATCCCCGTTGTTAATATTTGTGGAGAATTATTTTGGGACCAATTTGTAAATAACATGTAATTTTTCTTAACTCTTTGACTAATCAATCTATATATATTGTCAAAAAGCCATGTTTCTACATGGCTTTTTGACAGTTAATCTTTAAAATTATCATACTATAACAAACATAATATTATAGTGTTAACTTGTTAAAATACAATTTATTACAATCAAAATTGATTTTAGTCAATTTTGATTCAATATTCAAATTATTACTTATTCTTAGTAGTGATAATTTTTGCTCTTTTTCTATATGCAGGGGCAAGCCATTTTTCAGGACCCTTATACAGACTTTCCGAAGCCCAACGAATTCCTCGTTTCATAATTTCAAGTGCTTCAGGTACTTCAAAGTCCTTTGCCACATGTCCTAAAGAAGAATAAAACACTCTCCCTTTCCCATAAGTTTTTTTCCAAACAACAGGTATCACGGCCCCTTCAATCCATGAATTGTGATCTCCCGTGAATGTAGTTGTAGCCAATACGTTTACGTTCGGATCAATCTGCATATAATATTGCTCGGACTTCATATTGAAGTCTTTCAAACCCGATGTTATCTTATCTTTAGAATCTACAATGTTCACTCTATAAGAGATTACATTTCCGGGATGTGCAACCCATTGTCCTCCAACCATATATTGAAATTCGACATTCATTCGGAATGAATCACCCGTTCCTCCATGCCATCCAGCTAATCCCACACCTCGTTTAACTGCATTTAGTAAAGCTCTTTCCTGTTCGTGAGATATTTGACCTTGTGTGAAATGTTGAACAATCAGGTCAATACTTTTCATTAAGGTCGTATCAGTATAACATGAAAGGTTATCGAAAACGAAAACTTCTGCACCTTCTGATTTTAACCATGGAACGAATATATCGCGACATTGTTCAGGTTCATGCCCGTCCCAGCCACCGTAAACATACAGAACTCTTTTTCCCTTAAGTGTGCCAATATCATTTGTCTCATAAGCAGCTTCATTGACTGCATTACAATTCACTGAATGAATTATTATTCCTAAAAATATAAATAATATTTTTTTATAAAATTTTATACTCATTTTGTTTTATTTGACTTAAGTTTTCCACCCTTCAAATAAAGCATATTTAAGGGCATAAAAAGTTAAAAAAAATGATTAGATAAAAAAATCAATAAATCTTAATCACCACTACTTATCGTACAAAAATAAACAAATTATTCGAACTATCCGACATTTTAGTTAAGGAAGTCAGATTTGAGACCGGCGTTTTAAATTTTATCAGCCTATTTAAAATCGGCAATCTACTAAAATCCTTTTCCGCGTTACAAGGAATAAGGCTAACCGTTGCTTGTAGCAAATTAATTCTCGTTCGCCTTGATGGTTTGAGCGTTTATGCCGGGATGAAAACCGCTGTTGGGTTTCTTCAACGAAACGATTGCTGATTCCGGTAGATTTTTCTCTGCATCGCGAGAGTCAAACAAATAATTTCGGATTAAAAATCTACAAGTTCTGGAAACTGTTTACTAATAGTACTCCGATGTCGTTTAGTTAAGTGAATCTCTGTTTTTATCGTTTGCGACGTCCTTTAGAGGCTGTATAAAAACTAACGAAAGTTAATTTTAAAATTTGTTCTTTGACATATTGTATAAATGAGAAAAAGTCAGTATCTTTATACTATTTTGAGTATCATTTAATTATGAGTTATATTTATTCCAGGTCAAGAAAACAGTTAATCATGCCTTCTTGTATTGAAGGTTACATATCTTTCGATAATTTGGAGAATCTGTGTCCTTACCATAAAATCATCAGCGATTTTCGCAAAGACAACAAAAAAGCTGGTCACATGGAATATTCGAAGGCTGAACTCGACAAATATTTAACTCAGCTTCAAGAGAAAGATACCTTTGATAGTGTTGAGGAACAGCTTACCGGATTATCCGAAGAACTTGGTGTAGAAACTATACTGCCGGAAAAGATACCATCGATTCAGGCACAAGTTGAAGAGTTGACAAAATACAAATGGTTGCTTGAGTTCTCAGGACGAGACACCTTGGCTCCATTCGATCCCGAAATCAAAATCATAAAAACCAGCGGATTAGGGAAGAAATATTTTTACCGTAGGTAAACGACCTTCGGTTATGAAAGGAGCACTTTTCAGGTGTAATATAGTTGTAAATTAAATACATAATAAACCAAGTGAAATTTTAAAGATAACCTCCTCTTTTAGCTTTTAGTCATTGGCTACTAGTTTCGCGTTAAATTAATTTGGCTATATGCTTCCCTGCCAACAGCAATTGATAAAAACAGAGATTCACTTAACTAAACGACATTAAATTGTAAATCAAATGAAATATTCTATCTTAAAAATAGCATCCATTCTTGGCATCAAAAACCAGACGTTCAAGGAAGTGGAAATATCAGTTTTACTTACCGATAGTCGAAAGCTAAGCAACCCACAGGAAACACTTTTTTTCGCCATCGAAACCAAACAAAACGATGCACACAAATTTATTTCCGATTTGTATTACTCAGGCGTGAGAAATTTCGTGATAACCAAGTTATTTCCTGAATGGAAATCCTTTACCGATGCCAACTTTCTGAAAGTCGCCAACACGCTTTATGCTTTACAAAAATTAGCGATATATCACCGCAAGCAATTCAATATTCCTGTTATCGGAATCACTGGCAGTAACGGTAAAACCGTTGTCAAGGAATGGCTCTATCAGCTTTTGGAAGATGATTACAACATTGTCCGTTCACCGCGAAGCTATAATTCTCAAATCGGCGTTCCTTTATCGGTATGGGAACTGAACGAATCGACCACGTTAGCTATTTTCGAAGCCGGGATATCCCAACCCGATGAAATGGAGTATTTAGAGCCAATTATCCGACCAACCATCGGGGTTTTTACCAAATTAGGTGAGGCGCATCAGGAGAACTTCACGTCGCAGCAGCAAAAGTGTATGGAGAAGTTGGAACTTTTTACAAACACCGATATATTTGTTTATGAGGAAGATAACAAAATCATTCATCAATCTGTGGACATGATGGTTCTGTCGCAAAAATCGTTCTGCTGGTCGCGAAAATATACCGATACACCGCTATTTATCCGCAAAACGGAGAAAAATGAAAACAAGACCGATATTCACTACTCGTTTCTTAATTTCGATTATTCTGTTTCCATCCCGTTCGTTGATGAGGCGTCGATTGAAAATGCCATCAGTTGCCTGGCTGTTCTGCTTTACCTGAACATAACTCCGAAGAAAATATCGGAACGGATGATGAAGTTAGAACCCGTAGCCATGCGACTGGATGTTCGTCAAGGTAAAAACAATTGTACCATTATCAACGATACATACAATTCCGATATTAATTCCATAAAGATTGCACTGGATTTTCAGCAACAACGAAAAGTAGATCAATCGTTTAGAAAAACACTGATTATATCGGATATCCTTCAAACCGGAATCATGCCTAAACCGCTCTACAAGCGGG
>MVZJ01000121.1 GCA_002069095.1 Bacteroidetes bacterium ADurb.BinA174
TATGAAGTTGGAGGAAACTGATTCCAAAAATTATTCCAGAAAAAACATTATCGGCAAAAATAGCGATAAAATGGAGAATATCAGGAATTTATCCTTTAATTATTAGACAGTTAAAGTTTTTGTTATTTTTTTTGGCGCCAAAGAGGCGTTTCGTAAATCACTTGTGTTTCAATGTTAGGATTTTATATCTGTTTTAAAGTACACCCGGCGGGAATTTTTGAAGTAAATATAAGAAAATAAAAGTTGATATATTTCTGATAACTAAATAGATGAATGTTTCTTATGTTTGTCTGATTTTCTTGTTTTTTTCCTTGTTTTACTGTTTTTCTTCAATTGTCAACTGCAATGTTTTTGGTAGCAATTGACTTGAAGCGAGGCGAATTTAAAACCGAATATATCGGAAAAATGAATTTCTATCTTTCCGCTCTGGATGACTTGGTTCGCTTGCCACACGAAAAACGTTCCATTGGTATTATTCTTTATAAATCGAAGAAAGAAAAAATTGTTGAATATGCTCTCAGAGATACATCCAAGCCGATGGGCGTTGCTACTTACAAATTAGCTACGGAACTGCCGGAGAAATATCGGGATGTATTGCCGGATGCGGAAGAACTGAGGAAGCTAATGTGATAAATCTAGGTGAAACTTTTTAAGAACGAGTGTTCCCATCAATTTTGCTGATTCCTTATCATTTTTTTTACCGGCATAAAAAGCCGCTCCAACAGTCGTAAATCATCCGTGATGATATCTGCGCTGCCCAGCATCTGTTGCGTAATAGGCAGTATTTTATTGTAGTTGGTTTGCATACCGTTCGGAAAATCAATTCCCACTACGTATAATCCTTCAGCGGTGGGAACACTTGATATGCTTTCTACTTTCCCAATTAGATAACCAAACTCTTGGTCAGGAAAATTATTGATACGTACGTTTACACGTTGTCCGGTTTTAACCTTCCCCGCACCTTGCGCAGGTAGCATCGCTTTTCCTTTAGGTGTCTTTTGCTGTAACGGAACAACAGTAAATATGGTTTCGCTTGCATTCACATTTTGGTTATTGCTCCAAACTCCCATTTGGGTTACAACACCATTTATTGGGCTAACTAACAAAAAATCGCGTTCCCATGCTTTTATTTGTGCATTAAGTGCTTCGGCAGCATTTTGTAAGGATAGTTGATATTTTCGTTCCAATTCCGTAGCTTGTTGTTGTAAATCCAACAGGTTTTCTTCGCCTTGCATCAATTGTAACTCCGACTGTTTAAGCGATGCATTGAATGCAAGGTATGATTGCTTAGCTTGCAGATAATTGTTTTTTGACAAATCGTACTCATTGCCGGAAATAACTTTTTTAGACAAAAGAATGGAATCGCGTTCAAAAATACTCTTCGATGTGTGAAACAGCTCATTAACAACAGGTGTTTGCTTGGCAATACGGCTATAATATTCTCTTTGAGTGATTAACTGTTGTTTTTGAGAAACTATTTTTTGCGGATAGTAATTTAATGTTTTGTAGTTTTGGTAATCGTTTAAACTGTTTAAGAACGATGCAAAAGCTGTTTGTATGGCTCCTAAAGCCAATGGTTTTCCGGTAAAAAAATCATGTGCAATCTCTTCAGAATAACCCACTCTATTCCACTCATTCATCATTTGCATTAAAAACAACATATCGTCACTATTAGCCGGATTTTGGATAACTGCTAATGGAGTTCCGGAAACAACTTCTTGCTTATTCAGTACATATATTTTGTCTATTTTTCCTGTAGAGCGAGCAATGATACTTGCCGGTGGTTCTAATGATGTTACCGTTATTTCTGCCGTAATGGTGTCGGGATATTTAAAGAACCAACTACCGATTAGCAGAATCATTACAATAAGAAACAGTGTGGTTATGCCACGACGAAGTATCCACGGCGGAATTTGGCTCATTATCTCTTGTACTTCTTCGCTACGCAACTCAATATCCGGTTTCAGAATAATATTTTTGTTCAATAAATCATCTAACGATGGAATTTCGGTGTTATGTGTCTTTTCTTCCATATTGTTTTGAATATCGAAATCCTTTAATTCCCCAATTCCAATTGATTTTTAACTAATTCGTAATATTTACCACGCAAAGCCGTCAGCTCTTCGTGCGTACCTTCTTCTGCAATTTTGCCTTGGTCTAACACAACTATTTTGTCTGCATCGCGTACAGTGCTTAATCGATGTGCCACCACCACAACAGTTTTCCCTTTATAAAATTCGTGCAAGTGTTGCATAATCTCTTTCTCGTTGTTGGCATCTAAAGCGTTGGTGGCTTCGTCCAAGAAAATAAATTCCGGATTTTTATACACAGCACGGGCAATCAAGATACGTTGACGTTGTCCTTGACTAATGCCGCTTCCTTCCATTCCAATTTTGGTATTGTAACCCAACGGAAGTCCGTCGATAAAAGTGCGAATATTGGCAACGGTTACGGCATGGCGTAGTTTTTTTATATCAATCCGATCATCACCAATGGCTATGTTTTGAGCAATACTTTCCGAAAAGATAAAACCATCCTGCATAACCGAACCCGATTTACTTCGCCATAAATGCGGATTGATTACGCTTAACGGTGTTTCGCCCACTTTGATAGTGCCTTTATTCGGTTCGTAAAAACCCAACAACAATTTTATCAGCGTGGTTTTTCCGCTACCGCTAGCACCTACAATAGCTGTTACCTTTTCTTGCGGAATGACTAAATTGATATTTTCCAATACATAATCACGGTCAGCACCATCGTAACTAAAAGATAAGTTCTCTAATGTAATATCACGTTTTTCGGGAAGGATTGTAAGTTTATTTTCAATTGTTTCTTCTTCATCTTCTTTGCCGTGAACTTCATTTAACCGTTCTAAACTGATTTGTGCATCTTGGAAAGCACGGGCAAAGCCGATAAACTGCTCTACGGGTGCGGACAACTGCCCGATTATGTAGATCAGAGCCATCATCATTCCCAGTGTCATTTGTCCGTCCACCACGGCTTTAGCAGCGATAAACGAAACAATAATGTTAGTGGTTTGGCTGAAAAACACCGAGCCCACTTGCTGTAGCTGCCCCAAGACTAATCCTTTAATACCGATTTTAAACAGTTTTACCTGTATGCGTTCCCACTGCCATCGCTTTTGTTTTTCACAGTTATTGAGTTTGATTTCCTGCATTCCGGTAATTAATTGAATGAGGTTGCTCTGTTCTCCTGCAGATTGGGCAAAACGTTTGTAATCCAATTCGCGACGATATTTCATAAAAAACAAAATCCAAATCACATATAAGGCATTTCCTACAAGAAAAATACCGAGAATAAACAGATTGTAATATGCAAGTACAAAGGCAAAAACAAAGAAATTGACAAATGAAAATAGTGTACTAATGGAATTCCCTGTAAGGAATGACTCGATACGTCCATGGTCGCCGATACGTTGCATAATATCACCTGTCATTTTCGTATCGAAATATCGAAGTGGCAACTTCATCAGCTTCGCCAAAAAGTCGGAAATCAGGGCAATATTTATCCGCGTGTTCATATGTAACAATATCCAACTTCGGATAAATTCCACGGAAAGGCGGGCGACAAAAATAATGAGTTGGGCAATCAGTATCAGCGTGATAAAACTCAAATTGCCATCACGGATACCCACATCCACTAATGACTGTGTGAGAAACGGAAAAATCAATTGCAGGATACTCGCTACCAACATTCCTAGCACCAACTGCATCAATTGACTTTTATAGGGTACGAGATAGCGCAGAAAGAAACGCAAACTTCGATTACGAATTTCTTTTTCGTCTTCACGATCGAAGAACTCAGGACCGGGTTCTAAGAGCAGAGCGGTACCTTTCTCCTCTTCATTTTTTTTAGTGCTGAACCAACATTTTTTGAAGTCAATCTCATCATACGCTACCAAGCCCAGTGCAGGGTCTGCTACGTAAATACGATACCCAACCTTTTTGTCTTTTTTGATGTTGTAAACCACCACGAAGTGATTTTGTTTCCAATGCACAATACAGGGTAACGGTGCATCTTTTACTAGCTGCTCAAAAGAAATCATTACACCCGAAGTGCGGAAACCGATACGTTCCGCGGCATCGCTTATGCCCAACATGGATACCCTCTCGCGCGTGATAAATGAATATTGGCGAAGAGTTTCAAGACTATAGTGCTTGCCGTAGTGTTTGGTTATCATACGAAGACAGGTAGGACCGCAGTCCATAACATCGAGTTGGGTGTATGTGGGGAATGACTTTCTCATAATTAATTCTTCGATAGTGTTATGGTTATTTTTACCTCCATGAAAAACCAATCAGAAATTCTCTGCCTCGAATATCGTGCTCCTGCTTTATGGAGCTTAATGCGTTGTAAACCGTGTAACCATACCGCTGATGATTGAGAATGTTCCTCAATTGAACAGAAATCTCCAGCCGGCGACTAAGGTTATAAGTCGCTTTTGTATTTATCAAGATAAAATCTTTGTATGTTTTCGGTGAGATTTCATTTTTATAATACTCTCCGGAAAATTGAAATACTATTTTTTTAAGTGGAACAATATTGCATCGTGCATTGTGCCGCCATCCGTGCAGCGTATTTCTTCCTATTTTGTTGATATTAAGAGAATAAAGACTATGAGACACTTTGTAATTCCAATTCATCCACGAAAAAAGCTGTCCATTGATATTTACTTCAAAGTTCCACATTTCAGTTTGATAAGGCGTTATCTGTTTCTCAGATATAAGCAGCGTACCTGATTTGAAGTAAATCACATCTATGCCCGCCATTCCACGTATCCAATCTATACTGGCACTAAACGAACCGTTGCCAAACCATGAATCGGAACGGGTATCTTGCCGAGTTGAACCATATTTGCGCAAATCGTCATCAAATTGCTGTACATCTCTGAAAGGGTCTTTGTTCCACACTCGGACAATGTTGAAATTGCCGAAAAGCCCTCCGTTGCTATTTTTGTAATTGAACCCTGTCGAAACTGCTCGACGCAATCCTATCGCATATTCTCCGTTGCCTTGCTGCAAGGTGCGGTAATTTCTCAAAACAAACCCGCTGTAGCGATTTACAAATTCATAAGGTTTTGCGCCTGAACTTGCATTGGCATAGAAAGTAAGGTTTTTTGAATAATCCCAATAAACCGACAAGGAAGGAGAAAGCAACAAGTCACTTACCGACTCATTATCGTTGTGAAAAGTGTAATAATAATAGCTTAGGGGAATAACCAGACGGCTCCTCCATTTTCGGCTTTTGTATTCCAATTCCGGGCCTGCATAGGTGCGAAAACAACCGTTCCTTTCATCGTTTATCGCTGAACCATAGGAAAGTACAATCCCTGATAAATTGCTGCTAAATAATCTATACTGTGCTTCTATTCCGGTTTTCAGTGAAAAAACAAATCGGTTGAGTTCCCATCCGTATGATGTAGTTTCGTGGGTGTAAAATGCTTTTAAGTTTGCGTTTTGCCGATATGTTAGCCCGTTTTGTTCTATGGTTAAAAAATGTGGTTCGGAACGAACTTCATTGATACTGGTTAGCGTTATAGCTTTTGTTTTCAGCCGCTTTACCCATTGAAGAATGTTGTTTGCCCTGAAAACCGGTGTTTCTACAACTTGATTATTTGCAAAGGTACCCAATGTTTCTATTTTTCCGTTTGTCCATTTTAAATCGGCTTTCAAGATATTTTTAAGATACGACTTTGTTTTGTTGGACTCTATACTTACCACAGTAGCAAGTTGGTCTGAATGCGCGGTGGCATATTCGTTTTCATCAATAACCTTGCTCCCGTCAGGTAGATAGTAGGTGGTGCCCAAGAGCGAATGGGATGTTTCGCGGTGATTCAAATAGTGAATTTGTGTCTTCATTTCCGTATCTTTTGCCACCTTCCACAACGAATTTGATGAAATAAGATGAGAACGGTTAAACATGGTTCGTTCTTTTTCAAGATTATTTGTTCGTGATGCGTCTGTTCTGAAAAAAATGCTCTCTTTTATGTAAGACGAAGGAGAAAAATCGCGCATATCTATGCTAAAATCTTCACTTGTATTGTTGCTTTTTGCAATTGTAATATTTTGCCAACCCGATTTTATCATCATACCAAAAAGGCTGCCACACAATATCCCTTTGGGCAAAGATGATGTACCGGTGCTTGCATCGACGGTTACAATCCATTTGGCTTTCGATTTATCTTTCATCTTTAGGTTTATTGCCGCCTGGTCTGAAAACGTAAATCCCTGC
>MVZJ01000122.1 GCA_002069095.1 Bacteroidetes bacterium ADurb.BinA174
TACCGTTCTGTCACTGACTGTTGTTCTGCCTGAGCGTCCATTCATATCGAGTGAACGGACATTTACGCTTCTTCCTGTCGTACTGCGGTACTCGTTGGCAGTTGGACCGCTGTAGTAGCGGTTATTGTTGTAAACATAGGTGTTGTTTATTATGGTTGTATTATTATAGATGCCGTGGTAGTGATTTCTACCAAGATAATATCTGTACATATTTCTATGATACATGTATCTGTTCGGTAAGAAAACCCAGTAGTTTAATGGTAGATTGATATGTATGCTGATTCCCATTCTGGGTCCCATCGGTGCCCATCCGTAGTATCCGCCACCTGTTCTCCATGTTACCCATGCAGGAGCCCACTCATATCCGGGAATCCAAGCCCATCCGTAGTAATCATCGTAAAACCATCGGCCGTAGTGGAAAGGTGCCCAACCCCACGAAAAGTCAGATACCCAGGTGTTTCCGTAGTTGGTCATCACCCAATATCCGTTAGTAGCATAGGGATGGAAATTGCGCCCCACTCTCGGAATCCAGATATCTCCGTAACTATTGTGTCTAATCCATCTACCATGAGGACGAAGAACATTGTAGAAAACCTGAATGTTTACTCCGCCGCGGTTATAATAGTTATCGTTATCTCCGTAATAATAGTCATCATCGTAATAGTCATCATTGTCGTAATAACCGTAATCCCTGTCGTAAACGCTTTGAGAATAAGCTCCGCCTTGAAGAGCCATGCAAGAAGTAAACAATGTTGCTACGAAAGCAATTAAGATGGCATTTATTAACGTTTTCATATCTGTAAGTATTAATGAGTGAAACTTCGTTTTGTTTACCATTAAGACAGATGTTTTTGCCGATGGTTTAACAGTTATAAGAAAGTTTAGGCTACAAAAAATAAAAATTTAATATTCGAATTATTTATGAACAGATAAACTATAAAAAAGAAAAGTTCAACATTCGATTAAACGAACACTGAACCTTAAACCTTAAACGTTGAACTTTAAATTACTTGAAAACCTGATCAATTCCCGCAAATCCCATAAATGCCATAGCAATGATTCCGGCAGTAATAAGAGCGATGGGAATTCCTTGCATTGCTTTGGGAACTTTGGTTAGGGAAAGCTGTTCGCGAATACCGGAGAAGATTACCAAAGCCAAAGCAAAACCAAGCGATGTGGCAATAGCGAAAACTACGGACTGCAACAGGTTATAATCTTTTTGAATCACTAAAATGGCAACACCTAAAATGGCGCAATTGGTGGTAATAAGAGGCAGAAAAACTCCCAACGCTTGGTACAATGACGGTGAGACTTTTTTCAATATGATTTCCACCATTTGCACCAGAGCAGCAATTACCAAAATAAATGAGATGGTTTGCAAATATCCTAATCCGAAAGGATCGAGAATGCCTTTTTGTAGCAAAAAAGTTACAATAGTGGAAATGGTCAGCACAAATGTAACGGCAAGCCCCATACCAATGGCAGTGTCTATCTTTTTAGAAACTCCCAGAAAAGGACAAATTCCCAAAAACTGCGAGTAAACAATGTTGTTTACAAAAATGGCAACTATAATAATTCCGATGTATTCCATATTTTTTCAGTTGTGGGCTGCACGGTGCGGGTTTCGGATGCCAAAACTTTACCTGTGCAAACCTTATTTATTATTTTAATATTAATTTTCTCAGTAACAATAAGTTATTATCTTCCGTATAACTTGTATCCCGTAACTCGTATGTTATTTCTTTTGTAATTTATTAAACGTAGCGATCATGTATCCCAGCACGATAAATGCTCCTGGTGCAAGCACGAAAATAAGCGAACCGAAATTTTCGGGATAAACGGATACGGAAAATATTTTTCCTGTTCCTAGTAATTCACGAATTGCTCCCAAGAGCGTGAGTGCCAGTGTAAACCCTAAACCGATGCCAAGACCGTCGAGAGCCGATGCTAAAACGTTATTTTTAGATGCAAACGCTTCGGCACGCCCCAGCACGATACAGTTTACCACAATAAGCGGAATGAAAATTCCCAAACTTGCTGCTAAAGCCGGAACATAGGCGTTCATAACCATTTCAACGATGGTTACGAAAGCGGCAATTACTACAATGAAAGCAGGAATACGTACCATGTCGGGAATAAGGTTTTTAAGTGCCGAAATTGCCGCATTGGAACAAATCAACACAAACATCGTTGCCAATCCCATACTCATACCGTTGATTGCCGAGCTTGTTGTTGCCAACGTGGGACACATTCCCAATAAAAGCACAAACGTGGGATTCTCTTTAACTAGTCCGTTTACAATAACTTTTAGATTGTTATTCATTGTTTTCTCCTCCTTCTTCTTCTTGTCTTTCTTCAGCATTATTTAGTTTTGTTGCACTTGAATCGGCGTCGCTTGATTTGTAAACTGCATACGCTTTATTTACTGCTTCCAGAAAAGCACGCGATGTTATTGTGGACGCAGTGATAGCATCAATTTGTCCGCCGTCTTTCGAAACGCTCAAATTTCCTTCCGACAAATTTCTGCCAATCACAACTTGTCCGGGTTTGTTTGTGTCGCGAAACCATTCGTTCATTTTTGAGCCTAAACCGGGTGTCTCTGCGTGCGAAAGAACCGCGTAATTCACCACTTTGTCCTCCATGTCGAATCCCACCATTAGTTGAATATTTCCGCTGAATCCGTTATTGGAATACGTGTTTACAGCAAATCCCACTACTTCATCACCTTTTTTGGCGGGATAAACTAGTAACGAATCGCCCTCTGCCACAGGCATTTTGTAGGCTTCTTCAACCGGATTGTTATCGAATTCAGGAACCACTTCCTTAATTGCGTTTTCCAGTTTCAATGCTTTGGCGGCTGCAATGGGTTTAGCCGTCATTTTGTTCACTTGCGCCAATAAAACCGCTACCACCAAACTGATGATGAACAGCGAAAGGAACATATTCTTGAATGTAGATTTTAATTTAGCCATTTTTCACTACCTCCCCGAATCTTTTTGGTGTCGTGTAATTATTAATTAACGGAGTGAACGCGTTCATCAACAGGATAGCAAACGAAACGCCTTCGGGATAAGCACCCCACAAACGTATAGCAACGGTTATCAGACCAATGCTTACACCATAAATGAGCATGCCCGATTTTGTCATTGGCGATGTTACGTAATCGGTTGCCATGAAAACGGCTCCCAGCATCAACCCACCCGAAAACAGATGAATAAGCGGATTATAAATCGGAGTGGGATTGAAAAGATACAGAATTCCAGTGAAAACAGCTACCGATGCAATAATCGAGATTGGAATGTGCCACGTGATAATTTTTTTCCACAGCATGTATATCAACCCTATCAGCAGCGCCAAAGCACTCATTTCACCGATGGAACCGCCTTCAAACCCGAAAAACATATCTTTTATTGCAGGTAACGCTTCGGGACTGAATTTTAGGTGAGACAGTACAGTTGCCGATGTTATGGCATCGGTTGTTGCACCAACATTGGGCGTTGGCCAGGTAGTCATTTGTGCCGGAAACGAAATCAATAGAAAGATACGACCCGCGATAGCTGGATTAAAAATGTTGTTCCCCAATCCGCCAAACGACATCTTAACCACACCAATGGCGAAAAGTGCGCCAATCGCCAGAATCCAAATCGGCAAATTGGATGGCACGTTGAATGCCAACAAAACACCTGTGATGATGGCGGAACCATCGAAAATGGTAGGTGTTTTTTTCATGATGTATTTGGCAATGAGATACTCAAATCCCATGCAGAATAAAACCGATAGCGCCGTAATTATCAGAGCATCCAACCGGAACACGTACACTGCCACCAAAAACGCCGGAATAAGCGCTATCAGTACGCCGTACATGTTTTTTTCGATACTGTCTCCGCTGTGCACGTGCGGTGAGGGAGAGACGATTAGTTTATTTTCCATAAATTACTTATAGCAAAGGGCATTGGGCTTAATCCGAATACTTTTTGCTTATATTTGTTTATTATAGTAATGTTTTGCGAAATGTCGCGATTCTTTTATTTAAAATCTGAACTCTTCGTATATTTTTTCTATTGCAATATTTTTCAAATGTCAAATAATTTCACATTCTGACTCAATGTCCTGTTGTCCAACGCTCTACGCTTTTCTCGCCCGAATAATCCCCATCACCTTCCCTTTTCCTAAACGAATATAATCGAGCAGAGGGCGGTTGGAAGGACAAGTATAGCTGCACGAACCGCATTCGATACAGTCGGTTATACGGTCTTTTTCGGCTCTGTCCCATTCGCTGTATTCCGTCAGATTCATCAAGAGCGTAGGATTTAATCCCATTGGGCAAACGTTAATACATTTGGTACAGCGGATGCAATCATTCATTCTTTCGCGTTTCGATTCCAAAGTGGGAATAATTAGTATTCCCGATGTTCCTTTCGTAACCGGAATATCCACGCTCGCTATGGCTTTTCCCATCATGGGTCCGCCGCTGATTATTTTTCCGGTAGTTTCGGGAAGTCCGCCG
Source organism: Bacteroidetes bacterium ADurb.BinA174 (assembly GCA_002069095.1). Taxonomy (GTDB): domain Bacteria; phylum Bacteroidota; class Bacteroidia; order Bacteroidales; family Dysgonomonadaceae; genus Petrimonas. The sequence continues at coordinate 4,508 of MVZJ01000122.1, forward strand.
GCAAAATCGATAAGGTTACTTAAAGGAATCCCCACTCGTGAAAGAACGTTGCACGGGTTTTTAACGTCTTTCCCAGTAACGGTAACAACGCGTTCCACGAGCGGTTTGTTTTTCTGAACCGCTTCGTAAACGGCAAAAGCTGTTCCCACGTTCTGAACAATAACGCCTACCGAAATAGGAAGCGTACCGCTTGGTACCTGGCGTTGAATAATAGCATCAATAAGCTGTTTCTCACCGCCTTGCGGATATTGCACTTTTAACGGTTGTACCGTGATTCCAGGATACGATTTAGCGGCAACAGTAAATTTATTGATGGCATCTTTCTTATTGTTTTCAATACCAATAACTGCTTTGTTCACATTGATGGCTTTCATCAGAATGGTTGTGCCTATCAGAATTTCTTCGGTTTTTTCCATCATCAACTGATGATCCGATGTAAGATAAGGTTCGCACTCAACAGCGTTGATGATAAGCGTTTCGGCTTTTGTTCCCGGAGGCGGAATAAGTTTCACGTGAGCGGGAAACGTAGCGCCGCCCATTCCCACGATTCCAGCCGCAGAAATTTTATCGATAATTTCTTTCGACGTGAGTGTACATTCTTTTACCAGCGCTTCGGAACGATCTATTGTTTCTTCCCACTCATCGCCGTCAACATTAACAAAAACAGCATCGCGCTTATATCCGCTTGAATCGAACGCTTTGTCTATTTTAAGCACAGTCCCCGATACGGATGAGTGAATGTTTGCCGATACAAACCCCACCGTTTTTCCGATAAGAGTTCCTACTTTTACTTTGTCGCCCTTTTTAACTACGGGCTGACACGGAGCGCCAATATGCTGCGCGAGCGGAATAACTACCTGTGCGGGAATGGCAATGGGTTGTATTGCTTTTCCGGCAGAAAATTTATTTTCTTTGGGGTGAATTCCCCCGATACGAAATGTTTTTAACATAGAACTCCTAAATCCCCTTTATAAGGGCTTCTTTTTTGTGAGTTTTTTTTTGAATTAAGCATTTGTTGTTACTTCTTCCTTAACGGCAGGAGGTGTTTCTTTCCGCGGCGGGAAGTTAAGTTCCAGTATAGAGTTTGTGGGACAAGCCGAAACACATTTGCGGCATAAACGGCATCTGTCATCGATGATGAATGCCAGGTTGTTTTCGATAGTAATGGCCTCGAAAGGACAAACCTGTTGGCATTTAGAGCATCCGATACAAGCCACGTTACATGCTTTTTTTGCCGAAGCCCCTTTATCTTTGTTCACACAATTTACATAAATACGACGCGATTTAGGACCTTGCTTACGCAATTCGATAATGTTTTTGGGACAAGCTTTCACGCAGGCTCCGCAAGCCGTACATTTGTCTTCTTCCACTTCGGGCAGCATCGTTACCGGATTGATATGAATAGCATCGAACGTGCACGACTCCACACAGTCGCCTAATCCCAAACAACCGAATGAACAACCGGTATCGCCACCGTAAAGTGCAGCGGCAATAGCGCAATTTGGCGCTCCGTCGTACAAATTCAATCGCGGACGTTCGCCGCACGAACCGCCACATCTGACTACGGCAATTTTTTTTGCTGCTACAACTGCTGTTTTTCCCAATATTTCAGCAACTTTGTTCATTGTCTCTTGTCCACCAACGGGACAGTACAAGTCGTCCAGTGTTTCAGCTTTCACGCAAGCGTTGGCAAACGATGCGCATCCGGGGAAACCACATCCGCCGCAATTGGCGGCGGG
>MVZJ01000123.1 GCA_002069095.1 Bacteroidetes bacterium ADurb.BinA174
AATGTTCACACCAATATCGAGAACTGTTGCGCGACGACCGTCTGCCAAGCGTTTTGTAGCAAGAACAGAACCGAGTACATAACCGGCTTCATCAATCAGCGCACGTCCGGTTTCGAGAATCAAAAGCGGTAGTTCATCGGGTTTGAAACCGAAGTGCAGAATGGTGTTTACAATAGCTTCGGCATAATCGTCGAACGTGGGTATTACATCCGCGCCTTGCAGGTAAGAGCCTTTCAGCGTATTCGATGAGCAGAAACCGCCGCCCATATCCAAATATTTTATTCTCACACCTGCCGTGTTTGCCGTACTTTGTGCCAGTTCACACATTTTGCGGGCGGCAACGGCGTAAGCATTTGCTGTGAGCATGTAGGTGCCGATGTGGCAGTGAAGACCTTCCAGTTCGAGGTTTTTTTGCGTAACAATTTTCATTATCGCATTCCACGCTTGTCCCGATTCGTAATTAAAACCGAATCTATCCCATTGCGGATAAACACCCGTGTCCATATTTACACGAATTGCCACGCGTGCTTTTTGCGATGTTCCTTCTAAGATTTCAATCAGCGTATAAAGTTCGTCGAAATGGTCGATATGAATTAGTGAGCGGTTTTCGACAGCCATTTTCAAATCTTCCGCCGATTTATCGGGACCGTTGAAGATGATTAAATTTCCGGGAACTCCGTTGCGAATGGCTTTTTGATATTCAAAACCCGATACCACTTCTGCCCAGCTTCCTTCCTGATGAAAAACCTTGCAAACGGCATCTAAATAGTTGGTTTTGTAGCTCCATGCAAATTGCACTTTCGGATAGCGCATTTTAAACGCTTTCAGCGCCTTTTGATAAGTTTGGCGAATGGTTTTCTCGCTGATAACAAACAGTGGTGAACCGTATTGGTCCATTAAATCGTTTACTGCAACGCCGTCGATTTGTTTTACCGGCGTGTATTCGGTTCTGCTGCCGAATTTATTGAGTAAGCCCGTATTCAACTTTTGAATAACAGGGCGTTCGTAGGTTGGTTTCATATATTTTTTGTATTTGGTGGCTCGTGAAGTCTGATAGCCATGTATTTTATATCCGATAGACCGATTATCTGTCAGACGGGTTTTGTTATATTTCTCCTGTTGTGGAAATTTTTTCAAATTCCGAAATATCCACAATTAAATCGTAAGAGTAGCGAATAAACATTTTACCGCTTTCGTATTCGGTGAGCGGCTGCACATCTTCGCCTAACGCCATTTTCACCAATGCTTCGGGATGATTTTGTCCGCATCCGTTTGCTAAGTAAACCCAGGCGGGAAAGCGCGGATTCATTTCCAATAAATAATATTCGTCATTTTTGGTTTTAATGAATTCCAGTTCACAACCGCCGCGCCACTTGCTGTTTTCAATTACGTGACGCGATATTTCCAACAATTTATCATCTTCAAGCGATATGCCCGACCACGCTTTACCTTTATCGGTGATATAGAGTTTTCGCATCGGTACTGCGCCAATGCATTTGCCTTTTCCGTCGCCAATGGCGGTAACGTTTACTTCGGTTCCGGTTACGAATTCCTGAACGATAACCGGATAACCCCACTTTGCAACTATTTTGTAAAAGTAAGAACTTGCCTGTTCGTATGTCGAGGCAATGTATGCATCGTAATATCTGCCTTTAATTACCATGGGATAGTCTAACTCTTCTTCCAGTTTTTTTAGTTCGATGAGTTGGTTTATCATGTGGCTTTGAGGTACTTTTACATCGTATTTATCGCCGAATTTGTTGAGCTCCGATTTCTGTCGCTCTTCAAACGATTCATGCGAGGGAAGAAAAGTGGCAATGCCCAATTCCGATTTCAATTGGTGCTGAAGTTTGATAAAACTGTGAAGCTCGGCATCGAAATTAGGGATAATTACATCAATTTTTTCAATGCTTGTGATATATTGCAGTCGTTCTTTCAGCATTGCTGAACCTGCTGTGGGCAATGGCAGTTGATACACTTTATCCACTAATTCGTGCATGTAAATTCCCGGTTCCAGAGTTTCGTATGAAAATCCTATGATGCGTACATCAAATTCCGTGCTTTCTTTGAGCGCGCGAATAACGGGAATTCCGGGTCCCGGACTGTCAATATTGTTCAATCCGGTTACCCCAACGGTGATCTTTCTTTTACTCATTTTCTGTAAGTTGATAACTTTTTAGCATCGATAAAAAATCGTAAAAATCTTTTTCGGCGGTGTAGGTGTCTAAATCATACTCATCCTGAAGGGCTTTCAGGATATTTTCGTTGCTTTCGCCATCCTTCAGTTTTTGAAGAACGAATACACCAGTTTGATTGACGCTAAAACTGTCTCCGGTTAATGGGTTGAAGATAAAACCGTTTTCGCTGATAGCGATGTTTTTTCTTATGTTCATAGGGAAGAATTATATAAGTTGCGATTCCAATTTAGTTGTTATTTAACAATATCGGAATACCGTTGTAAATTTAGTATTTTAGGTTGATATTCAACACCTCTGCGGGATAAATTTCTTGAAAAAGCCCGCAAATGATTCTCAGATGCGCGGAGTAAATTGGTATAAACACGCTTTACATCGGCATTGTCAGTCTTTTTCAGATGATTTTCCAAATCCAGAATATCCTGTTCTTCAATCAGTGCTCCTGCTTTTAGTGCATCGATGAGCGTTGTGGCTTGGGTTAGCTCGTCGTACATTTGTTGCAACTCCCGATTGTTGAATTCTCCCGCTTTTTCTTTCGATAAATCCTCTATGTTATATTTGTTCATCAGCCACATAATGGCTTTTTGATGAGCTGTTTCGCTTCTCGAAATATTTCGGAAGATAGGGACGTTATATTGTTCGGCATAGAAAATATATACATCGTGTGCGAGTTTTTCCTCTTCTCGCATAAATTGAATGCTTACGATGTCGGATTGATTGATTATCTCGACATTAATTCTTTTTATAGAGCCATCGTTATTATTCCCAATAGTTTGCATGGGTAACAAAAGTGTTACCCATGCACATAAACCTAAAAGAGCAAGTTTTATTTTCATTTTTTTATTTGTTAATTATTGCCTCGTACTCCTCCACGCTTAAAATTTGTGGTTGATAAGTAACCCCATTAAATTTGAGATTGGCAACAAATGCTTTCAGATGGAATTGCGATGCTCTAAGCAGATTAGAATAGATTCGTGTAACGAATGGATTTTTTGTCTTGAGAAGATGATTTTTAAGATCCATGATATCATGTTCTTCTATGTATGCACCTACTTTGAAAGCGCTAACTACATCAACTGCCTCGGTTGTCAATTTTGTATATAGATTTTGCAATTCTTCTATTGTGAATTCACCAAAATTAGTTTTTGCAGGTGTTTTAATATTGTAACGGTCAATAAGCCACGCAATAGCTTTTTGGTGTGCCAGTTCACTTTTCGATATGTTTTTGAACGGAATCTTTTTGTATTTTTCGTAAAAGAAAACATATACGTCATGGGCTAATTTCTCTTCTTCTCTCATGTAGAGAATGCTATTTACATCATCCTCCGTAAGTGGTGCAAGATTATCTGTAAGGAGACAGAGTGAATTAGTCGTGGCTGTTAAAGATTCGTCCAATCTTGTTGTAAAAGATGCATTTGCCAGTTCCAACTCTTCGCTGTTTTCTTCTGTTGGATTTACATTATTAGTTTCACATCCAAAAAGCAAGATGGAAATGAAAATTAGTGCGGAAAATTTTAAAAATGTTTTCATAATTAAAAAGCTGTGATAATTTAAAATAATTAAATGATTGAAAAATAATTGAATTAGTAGGGGTAATCCCTTTGTTATATATTAAAGCGCTTATTCCCTGCGATCGCAAACACCGTTTTTATTGGCATCTACAAAGTTTGCTGCGCTACCTTTTCCGTTACGAAGTCCGGTTCCTTTGCCCGGACCACGACCTTGTCCTTGTGTACGACCACTTCCGTCACGAACTCCTACGGCTTTTTTTTGCCTTACTCCTTGTTTACGTCCACTTCCATCGCGTGCGCCAATGGCTTGTCCTTTTCCTTTTCCTTGTTTACGTCCGCTACCGTCGAGCAAACGTTGTTTGCCATTTGCATTCGGATTTCTGGAAGTTCCGTTTTCGAAATTATCACAAACACCGTCGTTGTTTTTGTCCACAAAAGCAGGTCCATTTTGTGTGGTAGTTGTTTCCTCTTTTTTTACCTGATTTTGATTTTGAGCAGTTACTATCCCTATGGATAATGCTACCGCTAAAGCTGAAATAAAAAGTTTTGTTCTCATTTTCTGTTATTTTTATTTGTTTATTTTTTTATCTATTGCGACTTCCATCCCCGGCCATATCTGTATCTGTTTCCTTGCCCGTGCCCTGTACTGTCGTTTCTATTATATCTTCTACCTATATTGGTAGTAGTTCCGTCTCTGAAAAGCGGGAGAAAAGCTTCCTTTAGCTTGTCGCATTGTGAAGCATTACAAACCGATTTAATTTTCAGATAATAATTGTTCGTAATATTTTTTAATTCTGTATGGTGCTTTCCCAAATGATTCGATAGATTGCTTAATTTGAGAGAATCGGGTTGCGCTTTGTTCAATTCTTCGAACATTTGCCCTTTCAGTGAATCCATTTCAAAAATTAAATTGTTGGCAACGTATTGAAACTCTTGATTAGCCTCCCTAAAACCTGCCATTTGAGCATCATCAAACCCGAGTTCTTGTCTGAAAAAATGTCCGGTTAAGGGATTTTGGCAATTTTCATCGAGAACAATTGCCAATTTATCGATTTTGCTCTGTTGATTATTATATAAAATGGTTCCAATGGTTGCCAAATTCAGGATAACCAGCAATACAATAGCAAACCACAATATTTTATTTGTCTTATTCATAATCGGCAAAATTGTAATATCCTAAATTCTCTATCTGACTGTCGTTGATGTTCATTACCATTTCGGGCGATGCGTTGTCAACGTAACTGTTACCGATTGTAACTCCTAAAAACGCAACAGTGGCAATGCTCGCGGCAACTACCACAGCTTGCCAAACGGGAACTTTCCTAACCTCCGGTTTCTGCGATTTTTCAATCGTTGCCATCACGCGGGTGCTTAAGAACGGATTTGACTCCGTTTGCTTTTCGCGCCGGATAAAATCATCTATGTATTGTTCCGTTTTCATTTTTATCGTTTGTTTAATGGGTTAGACATTGTTATATTTAATTTCCTACGGTTGTGTCGTTAATTTTTTTTGTAAACTATTTTTTGCTCGTTGTAAAAGTTGCTCTATCGCACCTTCCGTTTTATTCATTATTTTCGCAATTTCTTTTTGTGAAAGTTCTTCGTATTTGCTTAAAATAAAAGCGGTTCGTTGTGTTTCAGGTAGCGATTCTATGGCTTTTCGGATGTGTTGATCGCGTTCTAATTCCTCCAACTCTTCCAGCGGTGTTTTTTCATTACTCGGCTTGTGAAAAATATCTTCGAGGGATTGGAGCAGACGGCTTTTTCTATTCCTGTTAACGAAATTGATGCTTATATTCACGGTAATTCGGTAAAGCCACGTTGAAAACTCCGATTCACCTTTAAAAGATGTGAGTGATTGATATACCTTCACGAAAATGTCCTGTGTTATGTCTTCGGCATCTTCCTTAGAGTGAACGAAACCCATAACAGTACGAAATACCTGCGATTGGTATTTTTCCATTAGTATTTTAAAGGCGGAAGTATCGCCCAAAATAATTTCGTGTATGAGTTGTTCGTCTGACATTTACTTGTTTTCAGTATTCAAATTAAGATATTAGACAATGGAAAAAAAGTTTTCCTATGGTAAAGATACGATTTTTAATTAATGTGAGTTCAATATAAGGAAAAACGTATTTTCATTGTAATAATCAGACAAATAATTGTAAAGTTATTTCCGTATTCTACTAAGACTGGGAAAGCAAAATAAATTTCTATTGGATGCCGAAGAAAAACTGACGAATTTATTGAGTGGTACAGAAAGTAAATTTTTCGTTGCTATGAATTAAAAAAGGTTTTGTTGGATATATTTCGTATATTTCCTCTATAAATCCATCATCCTCCCTGCTTAACAAACACCTTGAGGTCGTTTTCTTGTATCTTAGGCACAAAAGTATCCTGACGAAAGGAGGATTCCCTTTGGTCAAAGTAAATTAATTTCCTCTTCGAACTCTTAGTCTCTTTTCGGCGTTCAATGCGGACAGCCTGCCAGAGTCA
>MVZJ01000124.1 GCA_002069095.1 Bacteroidetes bacterium ADurb.BinA174
AATTCTCGCTGAGTTTTAACAACTTGTTCCACACGCGGACGGAAAAGATCGAATAACTGATCGTCGCCTTTAGGAACAGGTCCCGATATAATTAACGGAGTACGAGCGTCATCTATTAACACGGAGTCCACCTCGTCCACAATAGCATAATTATGTATGCGTTGCACCAAATCTTTAGGTGAAACTGCCATATTGTCGCGCAGGTAATCGAAACCGAATTCGTTGTTCGTTCCGAAAGTAATATCCGCTTCGTAAGCCTTGCGGCGGTTATCGGAGTTGGGCTCGTGCTTATCGATACAATCTACTGAAAGTCCGTGAAACATGTAAATCGGTCCCATCCATTCCGAGTCACGTTTCGACAGGTAATCGTTTACGGTTACTACGTGGACTCCTCTGTGTGTGAGCGCGTTAAGGAATACCGGGAGGGTTGCCACCAACGTTTTACCTTCACCGGTTGCCATTTCGGCAATTTTACCCTGATGCAGCACTACTCCACCGAACAACTGCACATCGTAGTGCACCATATCCCAAAGTATCTCATTGCCGCCGGCAACCCAGTGGTTTTGGTAAATAGCTTTATTGCCTTCGATACGTACAAAATCGTGTTTGGCAGCTAAATCGCGGTCAAAATCAGTGGCAGTAACTACGGTTTCAGGATTTTCCTTAAACCTTCTTGCAGTTTCCTTAACGATGGAAAATGCTTCGGGGAGAATTTCCGATAAAATTTTTTCTAATTTCGATGAAATTTCTTTTTCAATTTTATCGATTTCGTTCCATACCGATTCACGCTTTTCCAGTTCTACTTCTTCCATGCCGGCTTTCAATTCCGCAATGCGGGCATTATCTTCGGCAATGTATTCTTCTATCTTCTTTTCGAGTTCTTTGGTTTTAGCACGTAATTCATCGTTCGAAAACTTTTCGATTTTTGCGTAAGCTTCCTTAATAGTGTTCACTATAGGGTTTATCTCGTTTAAGTCCCTTTGTGCCTTGTTACCAAATATTTTACTTATAAATTTATTGAATCCCATGTTTATTTCGTGTTGTGGGTTTCCAAGGTGCAAGTTCCGAGTTAATGTATTGGAACTGATTTTACCTAAATTCCCTTAATTCTAATTTTTACTTCTAACTTCTAATTTCTTTATCAGAATAATTCCTCCAAAATATTTGCTTTTGCAGCGTTGGGAGCGCGAATGCGTAACCGGTGAGAAACGCTTGGAGCGATTTCTGTTGCATCGATTACCCGGTTAATTTTCTGTGGTTTAATGTTGTTTCCGTAAAAAATGACTGGGGCGTGAACAGCATTATCCCTTACTCGCACATTATTATCCGGATCATTTTCGAAAACGACTCTCCAGCCGGGTTGCAACTCCAAATACAAGTCGCCCGATATTCCTTTGTAGAAGCCATTTCTATAGTGTTGTACATTTTGATTGTAAGCGCCATGCAACATTTGATGCGATGTGATTACATCCTGTATACCAGCCGATTGAACTAAAAATTCGGCAGCTTTTTGCTGAAACTCAACAAAGTTAATTTTTCTGTCTTCTATGAGTTTGCGGTTGAAAAAAAGCTGCTGATCATAATACTTGATTATCCATTGATCGCGGCCGTAAATGGCCATCAAATACATATTGAGCAGAGCGATGCTTCTGTCGGGATAAAAATCTCCTCCCGACATAACGATATCCGAAGGATGAATTTCCTGTTCGTCGAAATATCCGGTGGAAACCACAAAAATCAACGCATTTTGTAAGCCTACGGCTGAATCGATGGCATCGAGCAATTTACCGATTTCCTGGTCTAACCGATAGTAAGTATCTTGTACTTCAACAGAATAGTTTTTATCGAGAGAGTTTTCAAAATTACCGGCATAGAAAGTAAGCGCCAGAAAATCGGGATTTTGTCGTTTACCCAACGAGCTGGATTTCAATACTTTTTCGGCAATTTCACGGACTTCGGTATTTACATACGGTGATTGCTTTAACAATCGTACGTGATTTTTTTTATCCACACCAAAATAGTGCTGAAAGTTGTAAAGATTTTTGGTGTACGGAAAGGCTTTATAATTCGATATATCAATAGCGGGACGCCACGTGATGGAGCCGATTTTTTTGCTCAATGCTTCCGGTGTGCGGTTGTGTTGCTCAACGATAGGTTGTCGGGTTTTATAAAAGGCAGAGGTTGCCCAGTTTCCCGTTATATCTTCTATCCAAAATGCGCCACTGGCCGCATGACCGCCCGAGGCGAGCGCCTGCGAAGCGTAGGGTGCAAAAGCAAATATATCCGATTGTCCGCCGGAAGCAATCTTTAATTCATCGGCAATGGTTGAAACTTTTACGGGCAGAGGAGAATAGCGTTCAGTAGTGAAATTTCCGGCATAATTATTATCTGAAAACGAAGGAATTTCCCGGTTTTCGTTCAACATGAACTTATTTTCCCCGATTATTCCGTGATAAGCGGGGTTAGCGCCGGTGAAAATGGTCGTGATAGTAGAAGCTCGGTCGAGATATGGAAAATCGAACTCAAGGTCGGCATAAACCAATCCGCCGTTCAGAAGTTTTTTAAATCCTTTTTCTCCGAAAGTGTGCTGAAACATCTCCAGATAATCACCACGCAATTGGTCGATGGTGATTGCCACTACCAGTTTGGGTGTTGTTTGAGAACCTTGCACATTAAGTGATGCCATCGAAAAGAGGGCTACAAGAGATGATAATATTTTGATCATTGAGTTGTACCTATCAGTCATATTTAAATAAATGCAAAAACCGTGCAAAATGTCATTGCCCCCACCCTGCTTTCATGGATTTCGATGAAAAATGATGTTTGTTGGATATTTTTCTTTTCCGAAACATAAATGCGCTCATTCCCGACCGAAGCCATAAACTCATTGAAAGAGGAATAGTTGCCAGCGGCAATTGTTGCGGTATCATCCACCAAAAAAGCAGGAAGAGCGTTAAGAGTACAAAGTTAATAAAATGATAGATAATAACGACGTTTTTCAACGATTTTACCCAAAATAAAACAGCAAAAATTAGAGCAAAAATGTTCATCCAAGCAAAATTCCAGTTTGGATTGGTTGCCGGATGTTCAGAGAAAAACATCAGGAGAAAAATGATTGTTCCCCCTACCCCATATGCTGCAAAAAGTATCGTATCGTAAATTTTGAGCAATTTGCTACTATTCCATTTTGTATATTGAATAACGGATACCAAAATAGTGAATAAAAATAATACGAAAGCTATAAATAAAGGCGATTGAATTCCCCATTCGCGAATACCTTTTTCGGATGTAACTTTTTCTACAACAATTGATTTACTGCTCAGTATGGGATAAAAAACCGAATCGTTTTTAACTACTGTGGTTTTGTCTAATGCATTCATTAAATATGCCGGAATAAACATCTTTTCACGAAGAGAAATAGGTTTATCGGCACCGTTTCCGATAATTAAATCAATGCCGAATTTCATCCATGGATAAGAGCTCACACATTCGTGAATTAAATCGCGGAAAGTTTGTGTTTTCCCATCTTCGGGATATAGGATTGTTCCTTCCGTATATTTCTCGATTAAATCTCGCGGACGGGTAACGCAGTTGTCGTAAAAATTGTTGTAGCGATACCCTCTGTTTTCAGGTAAGGAATTGATGTATAATGCTTCCCATAGATTTTGTTTTTCCTGTTGCGATAAATTCAGTTCCTGTTCAACCACTTCAACCCCTTTTTCGCGATATTCCTGCAAAAAAGCATCAAGCGGAACAACGCCTAAAATATAATCAGTTTCTCCTCTTATGTAATGATAGAGAAAATTGGGCTTGCTTTTGTCGAAGTATCCATAATTAAAAACTGCATTAATCCCTGTAAAATCATCTTTTACAAATATAGCTGTATGTCCGTAAACTGCATAAACAGCTCCACTCCATGGCGATGTGGTCATCAGGCTTATCTTAGCGCTGTCGCTCAATTGTATTTGGGCATTCGCGAAAACCGATAAAGTGATAAGAATTAGCGCAAAAAAGTATTTTTTCATTATCAAATAATCTTTTGTATTAAGAATGCAAATTTACACATAAAAGTTTATTTTAGCGGTCTTTCTATCATATTGAAAAGCGGATAACTTATTCTAAACCCCACTCCGTTGAATTTTCCCTCACTAAATCCGGTGAAAACCCCTACCCTGCCAAGTCCAAGAAAACCAATGGAATATCCGCCCTCAAGGTACAGAGGTAGATTTTCTGTCGATAATGCGTGCAAATGCACCGACTCGTCGAAAGAAAAATGCTGCAAAAAAGGTAAGTTTTTCAAAAACAAATAATTCGATTGAAAATTCAAGTGTCCTTCGGTCCACCATTGGCGAGACGCCGTGTAAGGTGATAAAAGATTGAAGCTGTTATTAAAATCCCTCTGCGTAAAAAGCATCATATTGTTGCTAAAGTACTTTAAATCATTTATATACAATCTTTTATTTGACAAAAAAGCACCGCTCGATATACTATAATTAAATGTTTCAAACGGTGATATTCCTATTGTTTGAGAAATAGCGCCCGCTATTCTGTTGTAAGACGGACCGTTATCAGCATCAAACAGATTTATTCCCTTTTTGTAAGTCATTGAAAATGTAGGATATTTAGATGAAATATACCATTTTCTGCCATTGCTGACACGATACCTGTAAAAAGGCGTGTAAGAAATTCCTAAAGTAAATGCCGAAGCTGTATGTGCTTCATACATATCGGCTGATGAAGGGATGTTTTCAGGAACTTGCCTTTTCAAAAAATTGTACATGGTAGCATTACCAAGCGAACTCCTTTTATCAATCTCAATATCTGTGTACAAATGTAGTCCGTTCGCAATGTCAATCCGATTTTCGGCACGAAAGAATCGGCTATCGTAAAAACGAATAAAATTCTGTCCTAAATCCAACGCTGTAATTGAATTCATCAATCTCGATTCACCGCTTTCAGCGTTTATATTGCGTGAAATATGCCCTGCCGAAGCAGAAAAGCGTCCGAGCGACATAGGTGCATAATTAACGGTAGAGGATACATGCCACAACATTTCTTTTCGTGCAGTGATATAATAAACCGATGGGGATAAAGAAAAACCGATTTTCTTATTTAGGGCGTAATTATATGTAAGCGACTGTCCGAGCCAAAATCCATCAACAAAGTTGTATTCTTTCAACACACCGAATAAACCTCCATATTTCAACGACATTTTGTCATTTATTTTCCATGTGCCTCCCTGAACTATTCTTCCAAAAACCGTTTTAGGATTGTCATCGATAGATAAAACCACTTCATTTCTGTCGTTTTCTGCAACAGTTGAATCGGTTGCAGCAATTGAATCCCTAAACTGATAACTTTTAATCTCATCTTCATACAACGGTAATTCTCGAACGGCAGCCCAGTAAGTCGAATCACGTTTAAGTGCGAGGGTGTCCACTTCCATTTTTACGTTTTCTATATCTTTGATTTCCAAAGATTCACGTTGTTTCTTTACTTCTTCAGGCTCCGTGGCTTCATTCATCAGTTTCGACATTTTATAAGCATCTTTGGTACTTAACTTTTCTTTTTGTGACAACTTTTCTATTTCCGAAAATATTTTTTGCTGTTTAGGTGTCTCGGGCATCTCGGAAACTATGGTTTCAATATTCTTTTCGGCTACAGCCGATGGTTTTCGGTTTTCGTCGATTTCTACCGTATTGTATTTTATGGAAGCAAAATACCTTCCCGACCCTTTAACGCCCATCGTGTTCATATTCAATGTAATATCGTATGTTGTAGGCAAATATACAAAAGTTTTAACGGGATGATAATTTATTCTGTAATTCAACGAAGTTCCTAATTCACTGGTGGTTAAATCAGCAATATAGACGTTCCAGGTATTTTCCAGAATGTAAAGATATCCTGAGAAAAGGTTGGGATTCTTTTTTCGGGGAATTACTTTTATCTTGTTTACGATAAAATCTTCCTTGTAATCAACATCTTCCAGTTTAAAAGCATAGAATCGGAACGCACCTGACGAAAGCGGCGAAATTCTGTCGTCTAATTTGGCATTATATATGCTCGATGTAATGATGCTCAATCCTTTAGATGCACCAAATTCTTTCGGTATAGAGGTTTTCAGC
>MVZJ01000125.1 GCA_002069095.1 Bacteroidetes bacterium ADurb.BinA174
CGGGCAAAAGTGTTTTGCTCAAAAGTGTTGCATTGGCACAAATAATGACTCAATACGGGTTTTACGTGGCAGCTCAATCGGCAACCGTTGTTCCTGTTGAACAAATTGTAACCAGCGCAGGCGACGGTGAAGACGAACTGCAAGGATTATCATCTTTTGCTGCCGAAATGCTTCGTCTGAATACCACAATCGATAATGCTCGTAGAGGCATTCGTCAATTGGTGCTTATCGATGAACTTGCACGTACCACAAATCCGGTCGAAGGTAAAGCTATCGTGTGCGGAATGCTCGATTTTTTAACTCAGCATCGTATTCAGTCGCTAATAACCACGCACTACGGAATAGATACACCGTGTCGCAAATTGCGTGTGAGAGGTTTTACCGAAAACAGAAAAAACGAAAAGATAAACATTGCCAATATCAACTCTTTTATCGACTATTCGTTGGAAGAGACCACCGAAAAAGAGGTGCCGCACGAAGCGATAAAAATTGCGGAGATTATTGGAGTGGACAAAGATATATTAGACAGAACAAAAAAGTATTTGAATAGATAACCATATGCAAAAAAGTAAAGTAGGAATAGATTTTACCAAAGTGCAACACGCGCGAGATGTTGCAGGCAAAATAGCCGCCGAAGTGCAGCAATTTGTCGATAATTATACCACTGTGGCAGTTGAAAGAACACTTTGCCGATTGGTAGGTATTGATAATGTGGACGATACGGATACACCGCTTCCAAACGTGTTAGTTGATGACTTGAAAAACAAAAACGTGTTGGAACACGGTGCGCTTTTCTTTCTCGGTAATGCAATTATCGAAACAGGACAAACACCACAGCAGTTAGCTGAACGTGTAGCGTCTGAAAGTTTGGATATCACATCTTTCCCGTTTCACACGAGAGAGGAAGTGGCGAAAGCCTTGCAACCGTACGTAGATGCAAGTATTAAACAGATTGTTGAAAAACGTCAAAAACGTGAGCACTATCTCGAAACAATTGGAGAAGGCAGCCGTCCGTATCTTTACGTGATTGTTGCTACCGGAAATATTTACGAAGACGTAGTTCAGGCACAAGCAGCCGCCAGACAAGGTGCTGACATCATTGCCGTTATTCGTACTACCGGACAGAGTTTGCTCGACTATGTGCCTTACGGCGCCACTACCGAAGGTTTCGGCGGAACGTACGCTACGCAGGAAAATTTCCGCATTATGCGTAACGCTCTCGATAAAGTGGGCGAGGAGGTAGGTCGTTACATCCGTTTGTGTAACTACTGTTCGGGATTGTGTATGCCCGAAATCGCTGCAATGGGTGCGTTGGAAGGACTTGACGTAATGCTTAACGATGCGCTTTACGGTATTCTTTTCCGCGACATCAATATGCAACGTACAATGGTTGACCAGTTTATGTCGCGTACTATCAACGGTTTTGCCGGAGTTATTATTAATACGGGAGAAGATAACTATTTGACTACTGCAGATGCGGTAGAAGAGGCTCACACCGTACTTGCTTCGGATATTATCAATGAGCAACTTGCTTTGTTGGCAGGACTTCCCAAAGAGCAGATGGGATTGGGACACGCTTTCGAAATGGACCCGGAATTAGAAAACGGATTTCTTTTTGAACTTGCACAAGCACAAATGACTCGTGAAATTTTCCCGAAAGCACCGCTTAAATATATGCCGCCTACTAAATTTATGACAGGAAATATTTTCCGCGGACACTTGCAAGACGCGCTTTTCAATATGATTGGAATTTGGACATCGCAAGGTTTGCAACTGCTTGGTATGCCAACCGAAGCTATCCACACACCGTTTATGAGCGACCGCTATCTCTCTATCGAAAATGCTAAATACATCTTTAATAATATGAAAAATATTGGCGATGAAGTAGAGTTTAAAGAGGATGGAATCATTCAGACGCGAGCAAAAGAGGTGTTAGACAAAACTATCGCCTTGCTTGAAGAACTTCAGGAAGAGGGACTTTTCACTGCTATTGAAAAAGGTATTTTCGGAAATGTAAAACGTGCCAAAACCGGTGGTAAAGGACTTGCCGGCGTATCGATGAAAGGCGAGCACTACTACAATCCGTTTATATCTATTATGAACCCGCAACATGAAACACGTAACACGAAATAGGAATAATTATGAGCGAAGGATTATATAATACAAGTGCTAAGGATTTTGACCAAACGTTAGACCTTACAAAAATAAAACCGTACGGCGACACGATGAACGACGGCAAAACCCAATTGAGTTTTACACTTCCCGTTCCAGCCGGAGACGAAGCGATAGAAGCAGCAAAACAGCTGTTGCGTCAAATGGGTTTCGATAACCCGCAAGTTGTTTTCCACAAAGAGCTTACAGAAGGATTTACTTTCTTTAATTGCTACGGAAGCTACACCAAAACCATAGATTATACCAAAATTCATGTTCCCAAAGTATCATCTGTTAAGTGGGGTATGGATGAGACCGATGAGTTTATCAAAGAGCATATCGGTAGAAAAATCGTTGTGGTTGGTGCCAGCACCGGAAGTGACGCTCACACTGTTGGTATCGATGCTATTATGAACATGAAAGGCTTTGCCGGACGTTTCGGATTGGAGCGTTATTCCATGTTCGAAGCTATCAATATGGGTAGTCAGGTTCCAAACGAGGAGCTTATCGCCAAAGGTATAGAGGTGAATGCCGATGCACTTTTGGTATCGCAAACCGTTACACAAAAAGATGTGCATATTAAAAATATGGTGGAACTTGTGGAGATGCTCGAAGCCGAAGGACTGCGCGATAAAGTTATTCTTTGTGCAGGCGGACCGCGTATTTCGCACGAGTTGGCAAAAGAGTTGGGCTACGATGCAGGATTCGGAATGAACACTTATGCCGATGATGTAGCATCGTTTATAGCACAAGAGATGGAAAAAAGAAAAAATAATAAATAATTTACGATTGTAGATTTACGAGTTACGATTTGAACAGATGTATTAAGTTTTGCCAATCGTAATTCGTAAATCCGAAATCTAAAATCAAACTTATATATGGAGAAAAACGGAATAAAAGATTCTAATGTTGGAGAATCAGAAACTAACAAAAGAGTCTTACTTTGGAAAGCAAGCGATGAGCGTCGCAATGTTTCGCAAATGATGAAGTTTGCCCTTCAAGTTGAAAAAAAACACGGAGTAAAAGTAACAGAGGATTACAGAGATTTGCACCGTTGGAGTATTGAAAACCCCGAAAAGTTTTGGGCAGAAGTTTGGCGCTTTTTTGATATTATCGCTTCCAAGCCTTATAGCAAAGTGGTCGATGACCTCAATCGTTTTCCGGGTGCCGATTGGTTCCCGGGAGCAAAACTCAATTACACCGAGAATATGCTCCGTGATCGCGATTCCGATGAACCGGCTCTAATCTTTCGTGGAGAAACCTTTAATCGTCGTGTATGGACTTGGCGCGAACTGCGTCAAGATGTATTCAGAATGGCTACTGCTATGCGTGCTATGGGATTAGGGCCAAATGATGCAGTTTGTGCATTTATGCCAAACTTAGCAGAAACAGTTATTGCTATGTTGGCCGCTGCTGCAATTGGTGCAGTATGGAGTTCTTGTGCCACAGACATTGGAGCTCAAGCCGCTACGGATCGTCTTGGTCAAGTGGAACCAAAATTACTCATCACCACCGATGGTTATTATTATAAGGGAAAAACTTTCGATGTGGGTGAGCGCGCAACAGAGATTGTCAATAATATTCCCTCGGTTAAGAAAGTTGTAGTTACTCACTACGCCGGCGATTTGCAGGCTACCTTAGACCGAATGCCAATTGCAGAATCATGGGATAGTTTCTTGGGTAATAAGGAAATAAACGATTTTTCATATGAACAGTTACCTGCCAATCACCCGTTAGTGGTTATGTTCTCGTCCGGGACAACAGGAAAACCAAAGTGCATGGTGCAATCAGCCGCAGGATTGTTGATTAACCAACTCAAAGAAGTAGGACTTCATCATGACGTAACAAAGCGTGATAGAATGCTTTACATTACCACTTGTTCATGGATGATGTGGAATTGGATGTTGTCTGCGTTGGGTACAGGATCTTCTTTGGTCCTTTTCGACGGCAATCCCTCTTTTCCAAATACAGAAGCTATTTGGAAAGTGCTGGAAGAGGAAAAAGTTACTGTTTTTGGTTTATCTGCCTCTTATATTCATGCACTTATGGCGGAAGGCTTTGTTCCGAAAGAACATACAGACTTATCTGCATTGCTCAGCATTTCTCAAACCGGCTCTGCACTATCCGATGCAGGATTTCACTATGTTTATGAGGCAATAAAGTCAGATTTGCACTTCAACTCAATTGCCGGAGGTACTGATATTAACGGTTGTTTTTGCATCGGTAACCTGATGAACCCTGTATTCTCCAACGAATTACAAGCTCCCGGTCTGGGTCATCCCGTCGCTGCATACGACGATAATGGCAAACCGGTCTTCGATGTTCAAGGAGAATTGGTGTGTGAGTTTCCAATCCCTTCGATGCCTTTATATTTCTGGAACGATACTGATGGACAACGTTATCACGATGCTTACTTTGATGTCTTCCCGGGAATCTGGCGTCACGGCGATTATGTAGAGATTCATTCAGATACAGGCGGTATCACATACTATGGTCGTTCCGATAGTGTTCTAAAACCATCAGGTGTGCGTATTGGAACATCGGAAATATACACACATGTGCAAAAAGTCGATTCCGTATTCGACTCATTAGCTATTGGGCAGCAGTATCACGATGATCAACGAGTCCTGCTTTTTGTTCAAATGAAGGAAGGAGAGAAATTAACCAAAGAAATTGCGAAAGAAATTCGCACGACATTGCGTACTTTGGCCTCTCCTCGCCATGTTCCGGCAGTGATTATTGAAGTTGAGGATATTCCAAGAACCCTCAATGGTAAAATAGTTGAATCTGCGGTAACAAATATTGTCAACCACCGGGCTGTTACAAATCGTGATGCACTACAAAATCCTACTTGCTTAGACGAGTATGAAGCTCTTTTGCCTCTACTCGAAGACAAACAAACAGATAATCCCGAAGCGCCACGGTTGTTCTAAAAGTTGTATTCGAGTGTATATAATTTTTAATGATGCTTGATTAATTGAAAAAAATAATGAAAAAGTTTCTTATTGTATTGTTTTTCACTTTACCTTTCGTTTTCTATGGTCAATATAAATATAATTTCACTCATATAAACAACCTAATGGAAGTAAAAGGTACTGAATATGTTATTGCATCTATCAAACATGAAGATAAAATTAGTAAACCCAATAAGGAAAATTATCTTCTTTTTATCAATACTCATACAAGTCAAATAAAAAGAGTTGATTTTCCGGATGATACTAATATTACAGACTTTGAACAAGTAATAATTGACAGTTTAGATATTAATTCAATAATAGTACTTGCACAAACTATCGATTTAGACGGAAAAAAGGGAATTGGTTGGGACGATCCAAAGCAAATTATTATTCTTTCTCCTAATGGAGAAAAATACCATCAACTCACTCCCGATAGTTTTTTTGTTCAAAAGTTTGTTATAAATAACAATACCGGAACAATAATCGTAACAGGAAGTAAGGACAGTAATAACAATAAAAAATTAGATAAGTCCGATGAAAGCAAGATACTGATTTATGATTTAAAAACATTGCAACTAATAAAGGAAATTTAAAATTTGAATATTAATTAAACCAATATAATCTAGAGTCTTTGTTCTTGACTCTTGATTCTAACAATCTGAAAAATATGAAAAAAGTATTTATAGTATCAGCTAAGCGCACACCCATAGGCAGGTTTATGGGCTCACTTTCAACTATAAAACCCGGACAAATGGGTGCAGTTGTTATTAAATCCATTTTGGAAGAGTCAGGAATGGATAGTTCAAAAATCGATTCCGTTATTGTCGGAAACG
>MVZJ01000126.1 GCA_002069095.1 Bacteroidetes bacterium ADurb.BinA174
AACCGAATGCCTATAAAGGATTCGGCTTTTTTGTTAAAAAAGAGAGAATGAAATTTATTTCTTTACTTCAAACTGATGAATAGGATTTCCCAAGTAGTTGATAAATGTCATTTTGAATTTATCTTTCCCTACGGAAATTACTGAAAAACCTTCATCAGAAGCACAAAATTGCGTATCAGGACCTTTTATCGGTTCACGACCAAGCGATGCCGATGCATTTACCACATAATTTACGTTTGTATTCGGTTTGGTAATGTGTTGAAAAGTATGTGAATGTCCGGCAACGTATAAGTCCACATTGTATTTTTTCAATAGCGGATCAAGCTTGTCAATCAAACTTTTTTCGTCCACACGTTTTTTTTCTGAAACATAAATAGGATGATGTCCGATTACGATTTTGAATGTTTCGGTAGAGTTCGCTAACTCTTCTTCCAACCAACGAAGTTGTTGAACGGTGTCCTGAACAAAAACATCGGGATATGTATCGCCTTCTTCGTAATATTTGTCAATCAGCGGTGTGGTGTCAATAAAAAACACTTTCACCGTAGAATACTCATCCTCATCGCCCTCTTCGGGAATAATGGTTTTGGTGTAAAACCTGTCGGGCATTACCCATCGACGTGAAATATGCGAATAATCTAACACTGCCTGCGTATTTCCTCGATATTCGTGATTGCCAAGGATAGGATACCAGTCTTCCATCAATTCCGGATGGTCGTAAATAGTTTCAAAATTGGTCATCCATAGCGGGTCGTAAATGCTCTGCACGCCACCAAAATGGTGCACATCGCCTGCAGCCGCAATAAATTCAATACCGATATCTTCGGCAAGTTCACCCATCACTTTGGCAACCGGCTTTTGCTGATAGTAACCATTTCGTCCTAAATCATTAGCTACCAAGAAATTGTAACCATCTTTGTAGGCTATTTCTACATCAATTTTTTGACTCTGCCCAAAAACGCTGCTTGTCGTAACAAACAGCGTTAAAAGGAGAACAGTTATAAGATTTCTGTTCATTTTACTAAATTAAAAATTCAACTTAACACCAGCATCAAAACGGAAGTTATAATACTCAACTTGATAAGTATAATCTTGACTTCCCTGATAATAACGTAACGGTTGATTAAGAATATTGTTTACGTTAGCAAAGATATTAACATATTTTCCAATACTCAAATTACAGTTGAAATCCAGGTAATTTACTTTGTCATAATATACGTCGTAAAGCGTCGATTTTCCTAATTCATCGATAAAATCGGATGCGAAGTTATAGGACAAACGAGCTGAAAACTTACGATTGTTAAATCCTAATGCAGCATTCAGCGTGTGAGCCGGAGTTCCCGGAAGGCTTAACTTTTCATTTTCACGACCTTCGTAGTTGAAATCTTTTACTACAGAATGATTATAAGTATAGTTGGTATATACGTTAAAGTAGCGCAAGAAACCGGGCAAGAAACTCAAATTCTGCTGCATGGCAACTTCAAATCCCAATAAATCGGCATTACCGCCGTTAATCGGCTGAGTAAATTCTTTCCAAGTGCGATTCATGTACTGGTAGTTATCATAACGGCTGTCCACAATAAAGTTCTTGATATCTTTGTAGAAAACACCGGCTGAAAACAGTCCGCCATTCACGTAATATTCCGCCATTAAGTCAAAGTTCATCGATTTAGTTGGCACCAATTCAGGGTTACCTATTGCAATAGCTTCATTCTCAAAACTTATTGATTGGCGCGGTGTTAGGTCGGTGTATTTTGGACGCGCCAATGTATTTGTCCAAGCAGCCTTCACTTTAAAGTCGTCACTTACATCCCATTTAGCAATTATGCTTGGCAGGAAGTTGATATATAAACTAGGCTCACCTTTCACAGGATTAATTACATCTTTATCTTCATCCCATTGGAAGGCGTTGTATTCCATTGCCGTTTTTTCCATTCTCACGCCCAACACAAGGTCAGCTTTATCATACAGGCGTTGGTCGAAGCGAAGGTAGGTACCGGTAACTATTTCTATCGCATCAAAATTAGCCAAGTCCTCTTCAGCAATACGGCTTTTATCAAAATTAGGATTACCGTCAAGAGCAAGGTCGCCAAAAACTTTTCTATCCGGAAATTTACCCACAGCATAGTTTCCGGCTAAATAATTGGAGCGAGTTTGGTCAATCAGGTTATTGGCTACCAATGCATCAAACTCATCTTCGTAAGCACTTACGGGCTCATATTCATAATATTCTACATCATTTCTTTTGGTTTTAAGCTTAAGAGAAGCTCCGAATCTCAACTCGTTTTTCCATGCTCCTGCAGGATTGAAAGGCAGAGAAAAATCCAACTTTCCTGATAAATCTTCGTCGTATGTATATTGTAGCGATTCAGTGATTTCGTTCAATCCAAAATTACTATAATCGTTGATATCAAAGTCATTACCTTTCATTTTAAATCCGGATGCCATCGGTTTTCGCGGGTCTGACAGGTCATTATTAAAGTTAAAATACTTAGTTCTATAATTGATATATCGCTCATTAGGACGTCTTTCCGAAGCTTTGGAGTAGTTGGTTTTCCAATCCGCTGTCAATTTACCGAAGTTATGATTTCCCTTTAATGAGAATGTCATCACTTGTTGGTCTTCAAGGCGAGTATATCTATTGTCTTTTGTTCCGAATTTTAATTGACGTTCCATTCGTCCCTGATAGCTACCATCATCTTGAGGCGAAATGTTTCTGATTCTTGTCCGATAACGGTTTTCCCAGTCGTAACGTTTGTTGTACATTCCGTTAAGTTCTATTTTATGATCGGGATTGAATACAAAGTCCAAAGCCAACGAATAACTTTGACGCTGACGTTGCACAAAGTATTGACGTATTTGATAATCGGTCACATACATTTTTCCGTTTTTGTCTTTATCCCATGTAAACTCCACGTTGTCCGAACCAAGCGGATTGTCCTGGAATGAAATAGCTGCAACCAATCCAAGTTTATCTTTTATAAAACGATTTCCGTAGCTTAAACCTAAGTTTACTGTCGGTTTTTCTGAAATCAGGTTATAACCGCTTCCGGCCATTGCTGTAATTCGTTGTCCAACAGGTTGACTTTTGGTAACTAAATTTACCGTTCCACCAATGGCGTCAGCATCCATTTCTGGTAGGATTACCTTGTTTACTTCAATGGTTTGAATCATATCCGATGGGATAAGGTCAAGTTGTACGGAACGCATTACTGCTTCTGCGGATGGAACACGCGTACCGTCAATAGTTACGGAACTCAAATCGGGAGAAGTACCGCGAATATGTCCGAAACGAGCTTCTCCCTGGTCGTACTGTACGTTAATTCCCGGAATTCGTTTTAATGCATCACCGATGTTGGAGTCAGGGAATCGTGAAACCTGATCGGCAGAAATTACGTTGGTAATATTAATATTGTTTCTTTGACGAGACATAGCTCTGTGCTGGTCGTTAAAAGCCGTTACCACAACTTCTTTCATCAAAATCCCTTCTTTCAATACAATATTATTTAGTGAGACTGTTCGATTGTTGGATATAATAACGGTTTCTTCTACCGGATTATAGCCAATGTAAGTAATTTTTACTTTATAAGTTCCGTTCTCGAGTCCCGTAAGTCTGAAAAAACCATCAATATCGGAAACAGTTCCAAAATCGGTTCCTGTAATTTGTATGGTTGCACCAGGAAGTACGTAACCCACTTCGTCGACAACACGTCCAGTTAATGATCCGCGCGAAACGGATTCAATAGGGTTCTCATCGGCAAAAAGAGCCGAAAAAATACTGTTAAACAGCAAAGTAAGAATGATGATTTTTCTCATTTGTACATTTATTAAATAAAAATACAAAGGAATGACTTTAATGTTACAGAACGGTTAAGATTTTATGAAGATAATGTTACGTTTTTTGGTTAATGTAATATAATAATTAATTTTTAGCTTTTAGAAAATAACTATTAAAACATCTCATTATTGTGTTATTTATCGCTATAAAGTGATGATTTAGCGCATCGGAAAAAAGTTTTTTAGTAAGTTTGTAACGATATAAAATTTGAGTGATTTTTATACGAATATGAAAATATTATTCTGCTTGCTGCTTTTTATTACGCAATGCGAACAACCAAAGACATCAGAGTCACACATTAATTTTGATGTGTCCGGTAATTATCATTGGAAATCGGATAAAAGGTCAAATTATGATCGAGATAATTACATGATTCTCACGAAAAAAGGAGATAAAATTAAGGGATATTACTATGGAAATTCCGATGAGTTTTCGCTTTCGCCTCACGGACTTTGGCCGGGTTATTTTGTTTTGGAAATGCAAGATTTAACCTTTCACGAAGACTCCATTAAGTTTAAACTAAAACCACGATCCGATGATTTTTTTAATGAACCCGTAAAGTTTTCTTTTTTCACATCGGAAGATGCTTTAAAAGACGGCAATACAAAATGGAATTTCATCGAAAATTTTCAATTTAATCCTGTAAAAGAATATATCGGTGTTTTCTCCGACTCCACAACAATATGGCTCGATAAAGACGCATTTCATCCCGAAGAGGATAGACAATTTAACAAACAAACCAAGCTGCAAAGCATCGGAAATCTGGCTTACCAAGAATATTTCCGTTCTCAAATTCAAACAAAATTGAGCACTGTGAAATCAAAAGTCGCAATTCTCCCGTTCGAGGCACTTACTTTGGAATGGCTCAAAGAAAATAAAAAACCCGACATCAAACCTCTTGAAGCAAGAGATATACAACTTATTACAGAATTACTGAAAAAGTCAATAGATGACTATAACTCCTCAACTGACAACAAATCTATGCGAGGAAAAATTGTCAACTATGAGAATAATTATATCACCCAAATTGTTTCTTACCTCAATCCTGCCAAAGAAAGAGAAGCTTATGTAAATTGTGTTTGTTTAAATGGAGTGGATAGCGATTGGAGAAAAAAACTGATTATTGTAGAAGGTGGTGGAAGTTGTTTTTTTAGGGTTTTTGTAAATCTCGATAAAAAAACAGCATATAATTTTTGGGTAAACTTCTCATATTAATTTACTTAGCAAAAATAAAATAGAATAATACCTTCAGCCCGACTTTAACATCTCTTCCAACACATTTACCGCCATTTCCACCGTTTTCACGTTACGGATAACAACCGAGCGTTTTTTGCCGACCTCACGTAATTGACACTCACGCGGATGCGTTTGAATGTAGTTCAACAGTTTATCGAAAACGGATGAACGGTAATAAGGAGATTTGGCATCGGAAATGAGGAAAAGTGTCATTTGTCCTGTTTTTAAGAAAAGCTTTTCGATGCTGAGCGACTTTGCCAAACGACGAAGCCGAACAATGCGGATAAGTTCGCGACCCTGCGCGGGAATTTTCCCGAAACGGTCTTCCAATCGTTTGGTGAAATCCAGAATTTGTGTTTCGGTCTCCATGTTGTCTAATTCGCGGTACATGGCAACGCGCTCCGCGTCGTTGGGAATATAATCTACAGGAAACATCAGTTCCAAATCGCTTTCCACGGGAACATCATCTACAAAATCTTCGTTTCTTTCCGCTTTTTGTTCCTGCTGCTCCCTGTATAAATCGGTGAATTCCTCTTTACGAAGTTCCTGAACGGCTTCGGCAAGAATTTTTTGATACGTTTCGTAACCTAAATCAGCAATGAATCCGCTTTGTTCCGCACCCAGCAAATTTCCGGCTCCGCGAATGTCCAAATCCTGCATGGCGATATGGATACCGCTGCCCAATTCTGAGAAATTTTCAATGGCCTGCAACCGTCGGCGCGAATCAGTGCCGAGCGTGTAAAGCGGCGGAGCCATCAGGTAGCAAAACGCTTTGCGATTGCTGCGCCCCACTCGTCCGCGTAGTTGGTGAAGGTCGCTCAAACCGAAG
>MVZJ01000127.1 GCA_002069095.1 Bacteroidetes bacterium ADurb.BinA174
CCAAGGGAACGCGTTCCCTTGGGAATCTTTTGACCGTTAATAATAAATGATATTTAGTTGCATTTACTAATTGAATTTACGCATTGATTACGCTATACCAAAAGAGTAAAGGCTAAAAGTTTATCTTTAGTAATTTCACGAACCTGACCAACTCGCGGGTATCCGACAACATAACCCGCATTATTCACGCTTTTAGCTTTATGCGGATATTCATAAATTATTTCATGTTATTATTAGCCGCAAATGATACCGATGAACACGAATTTCAATTACATTGGTGTTTTATTTGTGTTAGTGGCAGAGTAAAAGATTTTGTATATGGAAAATCTTTTAAAGTAATTTACATCCCGTACTTAGATTTTTTGAATAAGCGAAAACTTACGGTAAATATCTATGCTAAAAAAGCTGCCGCCCGTGAAAAGACTTTCGTAAACGAACAGTTTACGGATGAAACATCTTTGGTACTTACAGGAAAAGGATTTTCATGAGAGTAAGGAAATGAAAAATCAAGCAACTCTATCCGTTCTTCCGTATTTTTAACTCCCATTGCTTCTTGTACCCCATGGTAAGGAATTACCGTATCCTGAACAAGAGCGATTCCTCCGATTCTTTCTCCGGCCTGTTCAAAAAAACTTTCGCGTTGTGCCCGGTACCTCTCTGGTGAAATCATACGATAGAACGCATTGAAAGCTTCGTCGCGAATCCATTTAAAAACGGATTCCTTGCCAAAAATATATATGTAATAGTTGTACAATTTATCAAAGGCAGCCTTATCTATTATACTGCGTGAAACGCCACACATGGATCGGAATATGCTTCCGCCGCAAAACATAAACAGGCGTGTATCCGAATAAAGCCCTTTCAGATTTGCCATGAGTGCTGTTTGCGAAAGAAATGCTCCGATGGAATAAGCAAAAATATCGATATGCGTGCCTTCCCTGAAAACGGGATGCCTGCCGGTTTTTATTTCTTCGAATAACGATGTCAGGTCGGCACAGGTTTGCCTTCCCGACAAATAAAAACGCTCCGGATTCCGGCTGATGCGATCGCTCAATGCCACATTGGCAAAACTTATGCTCCGATCGTCAGTATATTCTTTTCGTCTGCAACTCAACAATGAAGTCAGTGCTCGCGGAGTTGACCAAGATAATGGCGAGCGGTTTATGTGGAAAGCAATAGGAAAAAGGATGACGGGCTTCCCCGTATTATTACACAGGAACTCTGCCCAGGTAAGGTATTTGTTCCAGTTTCGTTCGTTCAAACCGTGTAAAAGCAGAATGGCTTTATCCTTTTTTTGTCTCGTGGAGGGAATAAATACGGGATATTCAAAAGAATAATTCTCTTCGATGCAGCTATCGGAAGGCAATGCTTCTCCGGAATATGATACGCTTTCGAACGGGAAAAAACGGATATCCGTTTTTGTTTCGGTTAAGCGGCAGTCCGTGCCTTGTTTAAAAAGGGTACTCAGTTCTATAAATCTTTGACAATATCTCATGTGATTTTTTTATTTTTGATGAATACCGTATATTTACCCAAATTCATTTTTTACGCAGATAATTAGACATTTCTTTCTTTTCTGCTTGAATCTGTGAGAAAACTTTTACAAAGAAAACTTTTGGGCATTTATGCGGATATTCATATATTTTTTCTTTGTTGTGTGTGGAATTCACATTTAATCATGTTATTGAGTGAGAACAAAAAACATGCTCGTTTCATATTCTTTTGGTGTAAAGAAACACCCTTTTTCAGGTAAAGACAAATCAATGGGAAAACAGATGCGTGCATGTGGTAAGAACACCTATATGGGGTGAAAAAAACCATACAGGGGTGAAATTTTCCCGGTATAGTTCACAATTTATTTGGTTAATCCTCAATAAAAAACTATTTTTGCATCGGGTTGGAATCTAACAACTTTATCATGAATGGAAAAATACCCGCATACTTATACGAGAAAGGCAACACCGTAAAAATGATCCTGTTTACGGCTTTTTTTGCATTGCTTTTCATCAATATTTTCCAGCCTTTCGGCTCAAGGGCATGGTATCCTGCTATTTCCGATTTTAAGTATTTTACTTTTTCCAGCCTGATCATTCTTACCGGAATGCTGGTGGTGGTTATCAGCCGTATTATTCTGGCAGCCTATTCGAAAAAACATGATATTTTATATTGGCAATACGGCTTGTGGATTCTTTGTGAAATCTTGGCTATGGCCGTTTTCTATTCGCTTTTCTCTAAATTCGTACCTAAAGAAGGAACCGGCAGAGATTTTATGGAAATCTTTCGCCAAAGCACTGTGAATACTGCTTTGGTGTTATTGTTGCCCTATGCTATTTCGTGGCTTTATTTCTCTTGGAAAGAAAAAAGTTTGCTTTTAGCAAACATCGAACAGGAAAAAGCTGTTAGCTACCACTCAAAAACACTGGCAGCGTTTCCTGATGAGAAGGGTGACCTGAAAATTTCAATCGCTCTTGATAATTTGCTCTACATTGAATCTGCCGATAATTACGTTACTATCTTTTACCTAAACAAATCCAAACAATCGCGTTTTTTGCTCCGTAATTCGCTAAAATGGCTGGAAGAAAACCTGACGAATGATACTCCTTTAGTGCGTTGTCACCGTTCCTACATTGTGAATATGGATAAAGTGAAGGTACTGAAAAAAATAAAGGGTGGGATTGTTCTTGAACTCGATATAGAAGGCATACCGGATATTCCCGTTTCCAAAACGTACTCTCAGTTTTTCATGAATAAATTCCTGCAGAATTCGGCTAACTAATCTTGTTTGATATAACGGAACGGTTTTTTCCTAACATTATACGGTTATCAGTAACAGTTTCCATTGATAATGATAAATTTTCCTAACGTTCATGTTGTTGTTTTGATTACGCTATGTCGAAAGTAATTGCTTAAATATGAGTAGATTTTGCAAAGTGCAATTCAAGCTGTTTTGCAACTATATTCGAAAAATAGATAACATAAATTAACAGCATTTATAAAACAAGTTTTCGTTCAGATTGGTTTTATATTTCGAACAATTAAACAGTTTAAATTATGAAACTACTATTAAAATTATCGTTAGCTGCATTAGTTGCAGTTGTAATATTGGGTTTGGGTTCTTGCAGCAAAGACACAGATCCTGCTGATGTGGATTTATTTATAGGTACATACAAAGGTAAAATTTCATACATCAAAGTTGGAGAACAATCCAAAAGTAATACCAACGGTAGCGTTATCGTGTCAAAAGTAGGCAGTACCTACAATTTCGTTTTTTCCGACGGTATTCCTGCTCTTACCGGTGTAAAGTTTGAAAAAAAAGATGATAATACCTATGTCTCAATAGGACCGGAGGTTACCGGTATTACCATTACCAAAAGCAAGCTTACTATGCTTGTTTTAAAAGATAGTGCAACATGGAGCGCCGATTGCAATCGATAAATCACTAAATTTTATATCAATTTTGCCGCTTTTGCCAAGAATGATGTGCAAAGCGGCATTTTTTATATGAGTATCTACATCTTATCCTAATTGTTTTTGAATCTGTTATCATACGCAACTTTTTATTTGTACGTCAGTACCTTCATTTGTAGATTGCAGAACTACTATTTAACTTGTATTATTCTCGCTTTTAGCTTTATGCGGACGCAAGGCGCGAACTTCGCCACAGTATCATGGAACTATTTCAAGAGAATTGGAATGTAGCAGAGGCATGAAGATAAAAGTGAGCAATCCCAAAAACGAATGTCAAGTCAAGAGTTCCGAATTTTGAGTTTCAAGTTTAAAACTCGCTTATTTATAAGAATTTATAAAATACAATATACGTAATATTATAATTGAAACGATACAAGGAAGTTTGTAAAGATTTCACTCATAAGCAATTGCGGGACAATCAATCAAGAAAGTTTTTCATCTTTATATTGCGATGAATATGTGGGTTAACACATGTAAGATGCTTAGTACCGTTTTACTTTTTTTAGGAAGCATTACGTATATTCATGTTTTTATATTTAAGTTCGACTATTTATCAGGAATGGTTGAAATATTTTATCTTTTTTGAGATTTTCGACGTGCAATGTAATTGTATGTTCAAAAGATTATAAAAAATCAGAAATAACAGTGCTAATTCTCTAATTTAGTATTACTTTTGCAATCGCAGCAGGTCGGTTTGTCGTTCCAACGGTTAATGTTGGGAAGGAAAGTCCGGGCAACACAGAGCGCCATACTTCTTAACAGGAAGCTGTTCGCGAGGGCAGAGTAGCGTAACAGAAAATAACCGCTTCGTTTTCTCGTGAGATTACGAGGCAAGGGTGAAAAGGTAAGGTAAGAGCTTACCGGACGTTGCAGCAATGCAGTGTGCCGTACGTCTTATGGGTTGTAAGACCATGTATATCGGATATGTAGGGTTGCTCGCCCGATGCCGAGGGGTAGGTCGCTAAAGAGCGGTGGCGACATCGTTTCGCAGATAAATGACAGACATCCCGATTTCGGTCGGGACTACAGAACCCGGCTTATAGGCCGGCTGCTTTTTTATTTTGACTGTATGTTGAAAAGAAATAAAAGAATTTCGAAACAGGAAGAGGATGATAAACCGGGATTAATTGGAAGAGTCAGTCTAAAAATTAAAGAATGGATTCACTTTCTTACTTACGACATCTGGCGACTGAATCCCGAAAACTTCTCCAATAAAAGGAATGTTTCATACAACGTTCTTAAGGTTATCATGCTTACTGTTAGAGGGGTGCAAGAGCAAAATCTCGGCGCCAGTTCGCGTTCGTTAACCTATCGTACCATTCTGTCTCTTGTTCCGATGCTGGCCGTTTTGTTTGCCATTGCCCGCGGTTTCGGGTTCGAAAAAATTCTGGAAAGTCAGATTTTCGACTTTTTCAACAGCAACGATAATAAGGAAATGGTAGCTGCTTTACCTGAATTTAAAATGACTACCGATACCATTATCAATGTATCGGAAACCATAATTCCCAATCAGAAAATAAGTATCGTGAGCACGGTGCAAAAGCCGCATTCGTTAAGTACAGATACTTCAGTTACTGAAACTACATCGTTTACCATTGAAACACTTATCAAACTCGTAAACAATTCGTTGAAACACGCTCAAGGTGGAGTTTTTGCCGGAATCGGGATTATTTTGCTGTTATACACCGTTATTTTGTTGTTCACCGATATTGAGAACAGTTTCAACCGTATTTGGGGCGTTAAGAAAGGTCGCTCTATTCAACGAAGAGCGGTTGATTATTTCGCTTTGGTTTTGCTCTTGCCTATTTTCGCTGTTCTCAATTACAGTTTAACAGCTCTTATACAAACTTCTACAGGCCCATTCGATAAGTACGATTATATACT
Organism: Bacteroidetes bacterium ADurb.BinA174; assembly: GCA_002069095.1. GTDB lineage: Bacteria > Bacteroidota > Bacteroidia > Bacteroidales > Dysgonomonadaceae > Petrimonas. The sequence continues at coordinate 5,353 of MVZJ01000127.1, forward strand.
CAATCCGGTGGTGACTCAGGCGCTGAATATTCTTCCGTTTTTGGTGATGATCGTCACATTAACGCTTTTGTATCGGTTCATGCCTAATACAAAAGTGAAATGGCCGAGTGCATTGATTGGAGGAATTGTTGCCGGTATTGCGATTCAACTTTTCCAGATGGTTTATTTGAACGGACAGTTATGGATAGCCAAATACAATGCCATTTACGGAGCTTTTGCCGCTTTGCCGTTGCTGCTGTTATGGGTGCAAATGTCGTGGTTTATTGTATTGATTGGCGCTGAATTATCTTTTTCTGCACAAAACGTCCGAAAGTTTTCTTTCGATAGGGAAACGAAAAATATCAGCAGACGTTTTCGCGATTTCTTTACCCTCATGATTGCATCGGTGATTGTGAAACGATTTGCCGATGGTGATGTACCGTTAACTGCCGACCAGATTTCGATGAAATGTAAAGTTCCCATTAAACTGACAAACGATATTATTGATGAACTTCACAAACTTCAGGTAATATTGCCGACCCCCACC
>MVZJ01000128.1 GCA_002069095.1 Bacteroidetes bacterium ADurb.BinA174
GTGCCTAAAATATAAGAAAACGACCTCAAGGAGTTTATTAAGCAGGGAAGATAATGGATTTATAGAGGAAATATACAATTTTTCTGATTAAAGAAAATATATTAAATTTTTGTCAAAAAACATTCCTCAAAATCATTGAGAAATCCTGTAAACTATCCAAAACACCCAATTACCCCGTATTATTATCGCAATAAAAGATAAAAAACTTTCTTGATTGATTATCCCGCGATTGCTTATGAGTAAAATCTTTACAAACTTCTTTGTGTCGTGTCAATTATAAAATAACGTATATCAATATCGTATTTTTTAAATTCCTATGAATAAGTAGTTTTAAGCTCGAAATTCAATACTTGGAACTCTTGAAGTAATATCGGCGAGGTTCGCACTTTACATCCGCATAAAGTTAAAAGCATGAATAATGCAGGTTAAATTACAAATATCGTAATTCATCCATCAGAACGGGTACCCAATAGCAAAATGGAACGCAAAATCACGACGGAATTCGGGTTTGAAAATAGTCCACCGTTTTCCTTGCGATAAAGCCGGATTATGGGCTTTCATTCCTAAATCCACACGTAACAACAAGAAATTCAAATCGAGCCGAACACCCAGTCCATAAGCGGCTGCAAGCTCTTTATAGAAACTATTCCAAGTAAAATACCCTCCGGGTTGCGATTTGTAATTTTTTATCGTCCACACGTTTCCGGCATCGATAAAAGCCGCGAGTTCAAAAAGCGACGTCAACTTTCTTCGAAACTCCACACTCATGTCCAGTTTTATGTCGCCGGTTTTGTTAGCGAAATCGTAACCTAAACTGTCGTTATTATACGTACCGGGACCAAGAGATCGTGTACTCCAACCCCTTATGCTGTTAGCCCCACCGCCATAATATCGTTTTTCGAAAGGCAGTACAATCGAGTTGCCATAAGGATACGCAAAACCAATGGCAATATGTCCGGCTAATGTATGTTTATCATCGAACCGATATGCAGGCGCAAAATCGAAATCGGTTTTCACATATTCGGAATAAGGAATTCCAAAAAGTACTTCTCTACCCGATGCGTTTTTGTGAGTTACACCCATCATCGTTGCTAACCTCGGTAGGTATCCGGCCACCTCTATTCCGGCACGAATCCGGAAAGGAATACGAGGCGGCAATTCGTTTGATAAAACGTTAGAATAACTTATGTTATAAGCCGAACGTACAATCAACTGTTCTTCGTAACTGGCTTTCAAGATAGGATTAATGCTGTCGTTCATGTAAGCTTCTCTAAATCTGTCGCTCATTCTCGGCATTCTCACATACGTAATGGCTATCGGCTCCACCACGTTTGTTACCTGCCAATTGCGGCTTAACCATTGAAAACGGGATGAAAGATTGAAAAACTGACGCAAATATTCGCTTCGGTTTTGAAAATTTGTTCCAATGGAAAATTCGGTAGAAGCCGAAGGTTGATCTTTCAATTGTTTCATCACCCAAGGGAGCAGCAACTGCGGAATAGACAAAAATGCCTCGGCACCATATTCATAATAACTTTTATCTATAAGGTTGATACTGTCCGAAGCAGGAATAAATTCATAAGCTACATTAAGTTTCACTCTGAAAGTTTCTCCTCCTTTCAGCGCATTTTTATGTTCGTAAGTTGCATCGGTAGCAATACCTAAGTCGCCGGCTGCATGAGTTCCGTCAACACCGAATTGCAAATAGTGCATGTTTCCGGGGAAAATGGAAATATTGGCATTTATGAAATTGGAGTCGTTTTCTACAACCGGTGTAAGGTTTATTGCAGTCTGACTTACCGAACCCAGCCGATTTAATGATGAGTAAGTTCTTTCTACCAACCTATCGGAGTAAATTCTTCCCGGACGAATAAAAGTATTGTAAAAGATTACTTGACGTCGCAAAAATTTATCCCGCTCCTGCACAACTTTTATATCTCTATACTGAATAGTATCTAATAAATAATGTTTCGAGCTATCTTGCAAAATTGTTGAACTAACTCCATTGTTTACAATTACTTCTCCAAATCGGTAACGGCTATGTAAAGTACTGTCGGTAGGATTATTCAACCCCAGGGTCAAATCCACTTGATGCGTACCAAGGGTGGTATCGGCTAAAAAATATAAATTATCTTTCGTGAAATTATAATATCCGTTGTTTCTAAGTTCGTTGGTTATCCTTATCCATCCTTCTTCCAGCACCTCCTTATCAAAAATATCTCCTTCCTTTACAACGTTAAGCCGTTTTTTCTCATCAAGGATTTTATAAATGGTGCTGTCAACAGAAAAAATGGAGTCTTTAAAAGTTCTGACTAAATATGGGTTGTTTCCGGTAACTTTGTAAGTTACATTGGCTTTCTTGTTTTTTTTCCCCACAATAGTATCCACCTCAGCATTCAGGTATCCTTTGTTGTTGAGTTGCAACCTGATTTGTTCTATGGACAGACCGGTAAGACGATCGCTATACAGTACGGGAAGTTCGCCGAACTTGAGAAATTGGCGGTTTAGCCATGTTGAATCGTTGTTTGGTATATTGTATGCATGCAACTTTACCTTGCCAAAAAACAACATCGACGAATTGGGCCTCTGCCGTAAGTAAGGCTTCAAATCCGATTCGCTAACACTTCGTGTATCCGTATTTATTTTCACCTTGTTCAACAGATAACTTCCGCTCGGCACTTTCTTGGTGGCATTGCACGAAACTACTAACAAAACTAATACTATGTAGAAGAAATATCTCATTATTTATAGACTGTATAGACAACAGATGCCTGATATCAAAATTATTCCAAGTTCTAGACTTTGAACTTTAAAAGTCAATCCTCTTTTTTTCTGAAACTAAACTTAAACAAATCTTTAAACGTTTTTGCGTTTTTTGTTATTACAACTCCTGCACCCTGTGTTGTAGCCGCACGTTTAGAAAACCGTTCATTTGCCCTATTGTAAGCTCGTATCATCAACCAATTGTTTATATCGTATTCCAACTCAAATTCCCCCATAAATGCTTGGCCGCTTGCTATGGTTGATTTGTCTCCATAACTAAGATTAGTTGAAAAACGAAGCCTATCGTCAAGCAAACGAGTGGAAAGGTCCACACCCATTCGGGCAGTCTCAAAACTGCCATCATAACTTTGAACATTAGTACTTATCGACCAGTTATCGTTTAAAACTCCGGCAAGAAGCATATCCAATCCCTTCGACAATTGTCCGACGGCCAAAGTTGCTGCCGTACTGTTACCCATAGCTACGCCTATTGAACCTTCCGATGGGAAAAAGCCACCCGTAAGAACAAGTCCTGCAAACTGCCGGTTCTTTTGCTCATCGGTACTGATTAAGCTGTTTAATCTTTGTCGTACGTCGGCGGAAGCATCAGGAAGTTCAATGCCGTAATTGAGCTTCATTTGTTCCAAGTTTCCCTGTATTTCAAGTACTGCATTCACCGAAGTTCGGGTATTGGCCAATTGGGTAGTAAAACCTTCACTTAGAGTAGCCAAATCGGCATTTACCTGATTATAAGCCGTAATATTAAATTGAGTGTTTAGCGGATCGCCTACGAGTGTCACTGTACTTCCCTCGCGAATATTAAAGTCGATGGTTTTCAAATTTTGAAAATTATAATGGAACTTACCTTCTTCGGCAACATAATCGCCGAACAGGTGAATGGAAGGGACAGCCTTTGAATCGTAATTGGCTCTAATTTGCCCCGTCCCGTTAATTTCGAGTGCATCGCCTGTTGTGGGATTAATGACTACACCCGCATCAAGTAATGGGTTGACGTTCAAAATGGCTTGTATATTGATAGGAATTCCGGTATTCAATCGAGTATTTATTCGCATGTTTGCATTTTCATTTTTTCTGAGGAATGCCAGCGAATCTTTATCCTGTGGTGTATTTATATAAATTATCCCTCTATATTCAGTTGCCTGTGCTGTTTGAGGCAACTCAATCCTGATTTTCGACCGACTTTTATTTCTCAAATTCGCGTTCCCGTATATACCCGATGAAGATCCGTTTATATTGATGTCTCCGCTTAACTTTAACGTTCCGTATGCAATTTCATCGGTTCTTTGCTCGTTATTCAACAACAGAAAATCATCCATATACACACTGGCATTGTACGACATTCCATCGAAGTTGTTGTGGCTCAATGAAAGGTTCAAACGGGCTTCGTGATTATTATTATCCTTGATAACCAGATTATTAAGGCCTATGTTTTGGGGTGAAATATTAATTGTATCTGAAATTTTATACGTTACATTCGTGAAAGCAACCGTCATTATCCCTTCATTGATGCCTATCCAACCTTCGGTTACCGGTGCATTTGTTTTACCGGACACATTTATGTTGGAATTTATCGTTCCCGACAATTGGCTAAAAGTGGATACGGCAAAAGGTTGTATCCACGCCAACGGCAAATCGTTTATTTTGATGTCCACATCCATCGGATTTTCGCTGCCGGTGGGCACAAATCCGTTAATAGTAAGGTAGTTATCGCCGTTATTCTTTATGATGGCGTCTAACGAAAGTCCTTTTTTAACTACATCCCAGTTACCTTGGATAGCAAGTGTACCGATAGTGTCGTTTTGGGTGCGTATATTCTCGATTCTGAAATTATCCGTTCGAATAAGCGGGTCTGCTAATGCCTGATTAACAATCACACCTCCATTAAGGGAACCTTTGAAAGTAGAAAAATTAAATGCTGCCAGAATGGTTTCTATTTCGGTATTGTTGAAAAACGCCCGGATGGCATCTTCCTGTTTTTTTGAGGCAACACCATCGATACCCAACAGCAGCATTTTGTTTTCGCGAATCTCGAAACCGTTTACTGTGATTTTTTCTTTTTCATAAACAATGGTTGATGGAAGAATACTGATTGTTTTGCCGTTAAACAGAAAATTAGAGGGGCTGATGGAGATATTCGACACCAGATTATCTTCGATATCGCGTAAAAAACCCAAGGAAACATTCAGGCTTCCGTCGGCTTTAGCCACATTGTTATTCACATTCAAAAACAAAGTATTCGTAACAGAATCGTTCATTGCACGGGTATTGAGCTTTGCGTTTATATATCCATTTTCCTGAACGAGATAAGTATTGGCATTTACTTTTACTCCCGATAACGCTCCCAAGTTAACATCTATCTTGCTTTCGCGAATATCATTCTGCCCAAACATCAATCGGGGGATATAGCTGTTTAACAACATCGATTTTGTATTTACCATATCCACTGTGCCGGAAATGGTGGCAGGCTCAACGTTTACGAACGGAAGCGACAAGGCGTACGAAATATCTTCAGTGTTTTTAAGCAAAAAGTTGAATTTGAACAAATTTGTTCCTTCCTCCACTATTTTTTTTCGAGGTTCTTTTATCAACGTAGGCAAGTGTGAATGTAAGGCATTCATCAATTCGACGCCGATAATTGCAAAACTGTAATTGCCGGATACTTCCCCTTCGATGATGGACGAAAGTACTTGTATTTTTTTTTCACCAACCCCATCCGCAGAAAGCGCTTGAAGATAGATAGGGCCGGGATTATAAATAAAATTGGCATCGTAGAGCGATGTGCTGTCTATTACCACGTTTCCTACCAGGTCATCGATACTTTTTCCCTGGAGTTTTCCGTTAATACGGGCAGTTAAATAGGGGTTTTTCCATTTTTCGACCGTGATAATTGGTGAGAGAAAAAGTTTGTCGATGGTTCCCTGCACGTCAAATTTCATTTGATCTCCAAAACCGATATCGGCACGCAAATCGAACTTATTGTCTTCGGTATCGGTAAATACATGTCCGATAACGTTATTTTGATTACCGTTGTAAACGCCGTTTATGGCTAAAT
>MVZJ01000129.1 GCA_002069095.1 Bacteroidetes bacterium ADurb.BinA174
TGTTTTTCGCCAAAATCGTTAAACATGGCTTCCATAAGTGTCACAAGCCGTTCAATACCAATAATATCAGCCATTCTGAAAATTCCGTAACGTTGTCCGTAAATAATGGTAAGTGTTTCTTCGATATCGGCCATTGAACTTACGCGTTCGAGTAACATTTGGCAGGCTTCGTTTAACATGGTTACCATTAAGCGCATGCTTACGTTTCCGTTGCTTTCGTTGATACGATGCGGTTTGTAGTTGATTAATCGGGCAAAAAGTTCCATTTTATTATACACCTCTTCCGATGTGTACATGCCTTTCACAATTTCCAGAATGCGGGCATCGGGATGAGCAACCGGAAAATAAATGCTTACGCAACGTTCTTTGCGTTCTATTTCGGCTGCCAATTCGCTGATAATTACGGTTGAACCGTTTGTGGCAATGATGGCATCAGGTTCCAGAATTTCTTCCAATTTCTTGAAGATATTCTTTCTCAAAAGTGTGCTCCGGCGTCCGCTTTCGGAGTAACGGGTACATTCCACCACAAGGTCGCATCCTTTAAAATCATCGTAAATTAGAGTTGGAGTAATGCGATTCATAATCACCTTTTTCTCCGATTGTGTTAATCCCCAATTTTTGACTTTATGCTCCAGTAGTTTGTCTAACTCGTCCAGTACATAATCGATGCGCTCTTGCGATTCATCCATAAAAACCACATCCATTCCGGCTGTTGATGCAATGTTGATGATGGTTCTTCCTTCTCTTCCGGCTCCTATTACGCCGATTTTCGAGAATAACGGTTTGTTCTTGCTCTCTGCGCTTATGTTGAGGCCGTATTTTTCGATAGGTTCAATAATAAGTTCACTCATGATATATTATTTTTTTGTTTTAATCCGATGGCTTGATTAGCGGCAATGGCAACCATTTTATAAATATCGTCAACCGAGCAGCCGCGTGACAAATCGTTTACGGGCGCCGCCATTCCTTGTAGAATGGGACCTACAGCTTCGGCGTTTCCTAATCGTTGAACAAGCTTATATCCGATGTTTCCCGATTCCAGAGTTGGAAAAACCAACACGTTGGCTTTTCCTGCAATAAGGCTTCCCGGAGCTTTGCTTGCTCCAACCGATGGTACAAGCGCTGCATCGGCTTGTAGTTCACCGTCGATAAGTAAATCGGGTGCCGTTTCTTTTGCAATTCGAGTAGCTTCGGTAACTTTGTCAATCATTTCGTGTTGCGCACTGCCTTTGGTAGAAAAACTCAACATTGCCACGCGCGGTTCCACACCAACTAATGCGCGTGCCGTTTGCGCCGAAGCTATGGCTATGGAGGCAAGTTCTTGTGCATTGGGGTTGGGCATTACTGCACAATCGGCAAAAATGAGTGTGCCGTTTTCTCCGTATTGCGGCGTTTGCGTGAACATGATAAACGCGCCCGAAACTACGCTTACGCCTGGTGATGTTTTTATGATTTGCAGCGCAGGACGAAGTACATCGCCCGTGGTGTTTTGCGCTCCGGCAATTTCACCATCGGCATCGCCGTTTTTAATCATGAGGCAAGCCAAATAAAGTGAATCTTCTACCAAAACGGCGGCTTTTTCGGGTGTCATGCCTTTCGACTTGCGTAGTTCAACCAACAAATCCATATAAATTTGTTTTTTGTCGTGATTTTTCGGGTCGATGATAGTGGCTTTGCCAATGTTTTGCAGTTTCATTTCATCGGCCAATCCGTTAATTTCTTTCGGATCTCCGAGCAAGATGATTTCGGCAACTCCATCGCCAATAAGTTGGTTTGCCGCTTCGAGTGTGCGTTTTTCCGTACCTTCGGGAAGTACTATGCGCTGCTTGTTTGCTTTCGCGCGTTCGATAATTTTGTTAATCAGGTTCATAGCTTTTATATTATTTTGATGTTTTCCAAACAAATGGGAATTAAGATAAATATCGTAAAGAAATAAATCTTGTACAAAAATAATAAAAAAGAACGGATTAGTTGTCCATTAATTGATAATCATTTTAGGAGTTGCTTTTTTGTCTTCAAAGAGTTTAAGAAAAGTATCGTTGGAAATAAATCGAGGGCGTTGCATAGGCAACACCCTCGGTCGTTTTTTGTACAGACGTCATATTATGGCATCTCTACACATACAGGTTTTTCAAAGCATCTGACCGCTTTAAAGTCGGTCTGATGCGTGGAGTTGAAGAAATAACAGTTTGGGTGTAATCGCGGACACTCATTTAATTTGAAACGAACTTATCATCGAGTTAGACTTATTCCCAACCTTATCCGTTGTAACTACTTTCCAAAAATAGTTTTTTCCGCTTTGTAATGTTTGAGTAGTAGTGTTTTCGGTTTGAGACGCTATTACTTGCGTTGTGGCGTCTGCGTTGTCTAAATAAAATGTGTAAGAAGCAATATCGTTATCTACATCGCTGCCTTTCCAAGTAAAAGATACTTGAACTGATGCTTCTCCGTTTGCGTTGATTATCGCACCCGATACTGGAGCAATAAGCTCTGCCGGAAACGGAGCGTAATTACTTGCCGCTATACCCGCGAGATAAAATTTCCACACAGAACCGGTTGTTTTACCTGTCGTATTAACCGAGGTTACGCTCCATGAATAATGTATGCCTATCGATAGAGTGGCAGAATAGGTGAGTGATGTTGTAGTGTAGCTTGTCGTTTGTTCTGTTTGAAGGTTTTTTATTTCCAACACATAACTATCGGCATTGGCTGCCTCGTTCCACGAAAAAGTGACTGTAGCAATTGTACCTGTTTCCGATGAACCTTTCAAGCATGCGCTATTATTTGCAGGAGAAGATAATATTGCTGCATCAGGCTCCGGGATGGGTTCTTCACTACAACTTAATGTGATTAATACTATCAGGAAATTTATCGCAATAAAATATAGAATTCGTTTCATTATCTTTATTATTTAGAAGTTGAGCAAAACATTTTACTTTTTAATTACTCTGTTTACATTTTTTACAGTTTTACCGTTTACTTTTACTAAATATATTCCGGCAGGTAACGAAGAAATATCCATGCTGATTAATCCGTTAAGCGAAACTGTTTTTTTCTCTTTCAAAATTGAATGCCCGAGTATCGAAATTATTTCCACCGTAACCTCTTCTTCACTATCGGGAATGATAATTGAAAACTGTCCTGTTGTAGGATTCGGGAAAAGAATCAATTTGTCGCTATCGGTGTGATACACTTCGTCTTCAAATACGCCTTGACATTCATTTTCCGCAGTTATGCGAATAGTGTTCCTGCCTCTGCGCAACGGGACTTGTATCACATCTTCAACTGTCTCCATCCTTTGTCCGTTATGGATAACCGTATAGCGTGTGCCACCACTTAACGAATAGGTCGCCTGATTATTAGTAATAGCTGATTTAAAGACACTCAAGTCTTTCGGTTGAGAAATTACCACATCAAAACACTGTTTGTAGTTGGTCGCTCCTTCTATTGTAAAACAGATTGAATAGTTTCCGGCAACTAAGTCTGTCAGACTATAAGTGGTTTCCGTTACTTTTTTCGTTTTTTCAAAACCGCTATTATTTTTTACGATTACGGTGTAATTGAGTTGTTTAGCAAAACTAATCTCTATCTTGCCGTTGTTACTACCCGGACAGGTTACATCCGTTGCCTTTATTCGATAATTATCTGTGCTTACCAATTGCTCAAACAAAGCTTTAATTTCTGTTGCTTCCGTTATGGTTACCATGTCATTGATTACATCTTTCTCGTTAGCTTTTAATGACACTAATTTATAACCAATATTAGGAACAGTTTCTACTCTCAACTTTGTTTCGTACTCAATTTGTGCTCCGGATTGAAGTTCTGTTTCGCCGTTGAATACTTTAAGTGTTCCGTTAGCGGGTTTCGTGAAGTTTACCGTAAACTTCTGTTTAGTGAACAGAGCTTTAATTTCTGTTGCTTCCGTTACCGTTACCGTATCATTGATTACATCTTTCTCGTTAGCTTTTAATGACACTAATTTGTAACCAATATTAGGAACAGCCTCTACACGTAACTTCGTTTCATACTCGATTTGTGCTCCGGATTGAAGTTCTGTTTCGCCGTTGAATACTTTAAGTGTTCCGTTAGCGGGTTTCGTGAAGTTTACCGTAAACTTCTGTTTAGTGAACAGAGCTTTAATTTCTGTTGCTTCCGTTACCATTACCGTATCATTGATTACATCTTTCTCGTTAGCTTTTAATGACACTAATTTGTAACCAATATTAGGAACAGCCTCTACACGTAACTTCGTTTCATACTCGATTTGTGCTCCGGATTGAAGTTCTGTTTCGCCGTTGAATACTTTAAGTGTTCCGTTAGCGGGTTTCGTGAAGTTTACCGTAAACTTCTGTTTAGTGAACAGAGCTTTAATTTCTGTTGCTTCCGTTACCATTACCGTGTCATTGATGATATCTTTCTCGTTTGCTTTCAACGACATTAACTTGTAACCTACATCAGGGATGGCCTCCACTCGAAGTTTGGTTCCGTAGCTTACTTGCGCGCCGGACTGAAGCTCGGTATCACCGTTGAATATTTTAAGTATGCCGTTTGTGGGCTTTGTAAAGCTGACTATGAGTTCCTGTTTAGCGAACAGAGCTTTAATTTCTGTTGCTTCCGTTACCATTACCGTGTCATTGATGATATCTTTCTCGTTTGCTTTCAACGACATTAACTTGTAACCTACATCAGGGATGGCCTCCACTCGAAGTTTGGTCCCGTAGCTTACTTGCGCGCCGGACTGAAGCTCGGTATCACCGTTGAATATTTTAAGTATGCCGTTTGTGGGCTTTGTAAAGCTGACTATGAGTTCCTGTTTAGCGAACAGAGCTTTAATCTCTGTTGCTTCCGTTACCGTTACCGTGTCATTGATGATATCTTTCTCGTTTGCTTTCAACGACATTAACTTGTAACCTACATCAGGGGTGGCCTCCACTCGCAGTTTGGTCCCGTAGCTTACTTGCGCACCGGACTGAAGCTCGGTATCACCGTTGAATATTTTAAGTATGCCGTTTGCGGGCTTTGCGAAACTTACTACATATTTATCAACAGTAAAATTGGCAACCAACGATCTCTCTTTTTCGACAGTAAAAGTATAGTTTGGCTTAGTAGAGACTAAAACTCCGTTTTCCGTCCATTTAGTAAAAGAATAACCTTTATTTGCTGTGGCTGTTACCGTTTGAGAGGTACCGGAAGCAAAATTACCACCACCAGTTACCGTTCCACCTGCTACCGGATAAGCTGAAACTCTAATTAAGTAAGTAGTTGTAGGGTTCTTGTCGTTAATAGTAAAATAACGCAAATTCTTTGAGTCATCACCAAAAGAAGTACTTGTTCCTGTAACATCATCTACGTAATAGAGTTGAGCAACATAATCGGAGCCGGGAGCCAAATCCAGCGTATATTCCATTACTATCTCCTTTGTTTCAGTGGAAATCTCCACAGGGTAAGGTTCGAAATCATAAACGTGAACAAAACCTCCCGAACCATCACTTTTTATTTTTAAGATTTTCAGCAATAAACTTCCGACAAAAGCACCGCCCGAGTTGATAATGGTTGCTTTGAATGTAAAAGGTGTTCCCTGTACTATTTCCGTAGGCATTTCGGTAGCTTTGGCTAACGACAGACGATAAGGGTCAGGAGCCGGCAGTACAGTAAATTCAGTAGCAAGTGTTTCATCTTCTATTTTAGCTGACGGGAATGACGT
>MVZJ01000130.1 GCA_002069095.1 Bacteroidetes bacterium ADurb.BinA174
ACTTTCGCGGAAATCGATTGAAAAATATCTTTTACGTAGGACCACGCTTCGGGTGAGCCTCCCGGCATCATCGACGGACCTAATAAAGCACCTTCTTCGCCGCCCGAAACTCCTGTACCGATGTAAAGCAATCCTTTGCTTTCCACATATTTTGTACGACGCATCGTATCGGGAAAATGGCTGTTTCCTCCATCAATAATAATATCGCCCGGTTCAAGCAACGGAATAAGCTGCTCGATAAAATCGTCCACCGGTTTTCCGGCTTTCACGAGCATCATCACTTTTCGCGGACGTTCAAGCGAAGCTACTAACTCTTCCAAAGAGTGCGCACCGATAAAGTTTTTGCCTTTTCCTCTTCCGTTTATAAAGTTATCCACTTTTTCTACCGTGCGGTTAAAAACAGCTACGGTATATCCTTTACTTTCCATGTTCAGCACAAGGTTTTCACCCATTACCGCCAAACCAATTAATGCTATATCTGCTTTTTGTTTCATATATTTTTTAGATGTTAGAACCAAGATAAAAGAATCAAGACTTTCCTTGATTATCTTTTTAAAACTAAAATTTTAGCGTTTTACTCGTGCGTTTCCTTCCCAAATACTCCAAATCATATCTTCATCGGCTGGTTGGGCATAATCGGTGAGGAATGTGGTTGCCAAAGCGCCGCTTGCCCAGGCGAATTGAATCCATTTTTCGGGTTCCATTCCTTTTAAAATGCTGTAAAGCAAACCTCCCACAAATCCGTCGCCGCCGCCAATTCTGTCCATTACCTTGATTGTCCGCAATGGAGCAACGTGCCAGTTATCGTTTTCGTAAACAATAGCTCCCCACAAATGTTCATTCGTGCTGATAACCTCTCTCAATGTATTGGCAAATACCGAAACATTTGGGAAGCTTTTTTTCACGTTCAAAATCATTCCTTTAAACGCTTCCATAGAATCTTCGATGTTTTCTCCGCCCGCTTCCGGACCCTCTACTCCCAGACAGAGCTGATAATCCTCTTCGTTGCCGATAAGAATATCGGAAAGTGATGCGATTTCACGGAAAACCTCGCGAAGCTCTTTTTCACGCCCTTTCCAGAAAGTAGCCCGGTGGTTTAAGTCGAACGAAATCAATGTGCCATGCTTTTTAGCAAATCGGGCGATTTCTAAACAAAAAACTCCGGTATCGGGCGAAAGAGCAGCGATTAATCCGGAAAGATGCACGATTTGCACACCCTCTTTTCCGAAAATCCGCTCCAAATCGAAATCTTTTACGTTGAGCGTTTTACCCACTTCTCCTGCGCGGTCGTTTTGCACACGCGGACCACGAAGTCCGAATCCGCTATCGGCAATATTGAACTGATGTCGATAACCCCAAGGTCCGCCTTGCGGCACTTCAGGACCTTCATATTCCATATTGCGGGCGCGTAAATCCGATTTAATAAACTGTGCAATCGGGCTATCTTTTACGAAAGTAGTAAGCACCTTTACGGGCAAACCTAAATAGGAAGAGATGCTTGCAACGTTTGTTTCGGCGCTTGTAGCCTGCATTTCAAACATTTTGGTGCTATATACAGGCAAACCGTTTACGGGAGTTATGCGAACACCCATGCTGGTTGGAACAACCAACGAATATTTATACTCTTTTTTTAATTGAATGGACATATTTATTTGAAAATTAGAAGTTAGAATTCGGAAGTTAGAAGCACAAAAATCAAAGTTTTTTCTTAATTCTTGGCTCTAACCATCTTATATCTGTTGAGTCCCCTCCGAAAAGTCAATTTTCAAGAAAATCTTCGATTTTCTCTATGTATTCTATCCTTATTTAACTAACAAACAGGCATGTATGTTTTCTTAAAATTTCAACTATGTGCCTATGTGGTTAAAAAAGTATCTTTTGGAGCGACCTCTCTGTTTAAATACTAAACGCGTCGAAACCTCCATCAACAATCGCCACGGTTCCGGTAACGAATTTAGACGCATCGCTCACCAAATAGTGAAGTGTCCCTAAAAGGTCTTCGGGATTTCCGAAACGACGGAAAGGTGTATGAGCGATAATGGTATTTCCTCGGTCGGAATAAGAACCATCGGGATTGGTTAGCAAGGTGCGGTTTTGCTCGGTGATGAAAAAGCCGGGACACAAAGCGTTTACCCGAAAATCTTCGCCGAATTTAATTGCCAATTCTCCCGCCATATATTTCGTGAAGTTTGTAACCGCCGCTTTTGCCGCGCCATATCCTGCTACGCGTGTAAGCGGACGCAATGCCGAAGCAGATGAGATATTTACAATGTTTCCTCTTTTTTCCTTTACCATATACTCGGCAAAAACAACCGTAGGAACAACGGTACCCATTAAGTTAACATCTACCACCTTACGGAAGTCGTCCATTTTTAAATCGAAGATGTTGTTGTTTGGACCGATAGTTGCGCCGGGCATGTTACCACCTGCTCCGTTGATAAGGACATCTATTTTGCCGTACTTCGCGATAATATCTTTCGCGTTTTGTTTCAAAACCTCTTCGCTTGTTACATCGGTTTGGAGGAATATCGCGTCTCCTCCTTTCGATTTTACACTTTCAACTAAGGCATCTCCCTTTTCTTTGTTGCGTGCCAAAACAGCCATCTTTGCTCCGTGAGCTGCTAAATATTCAACCATTGAGGTTCCTAAAACTCCGGTTCCTCCGGTAATTACAATTACTTTGTCTTGAATGTTAAAAAGTTCGTACATAATTATTTATTTTGTTTATTAATTAAATTAATTGTCAAGGATTTTACTTGATTTATTTTTAGAAAGTGAAAAAATAACTAGCTTGTGTACGTGCACAAAGTTAATACTAATACCTTCAAAGCTCTTACTACAAACCGTTAATTATTCTTAATCTCATTTTTGAATATATAAAGTTAAAAAGGTTGCTGTGTATTTACACAAATGAGTAAACTTTTATATATTTGTATTTTGATTTATAAACAAAATTACATCTCCAAATTACTCAATGAAAAAACGAATCAGAATCAAAGACATAGCTGCACAAGCCGGAGTATCGTCGGGAACGGTGGATAGGATTTTACACAATCGGGGAAATGTTTCGGAGAAGGCGAGGATTGCCGTAGAGAAGGTTTTAAAACAAGTCGGTTACAAACCTAACATTCATTTGTCGGGACTTTCGTTGAAGAAAACGTATAAAATTATTATCACCACACCCCATGCATCGCACGGCGAATACTGGGAGAGCATACATAAAGGCATTCAGGAGGCGATAGATCAACACGAAAGTCTGAATATAAAAACTACTTTCTTAACTTATGATCAGTATAATATTTATTCTTGTCAGAATGTATTTACTCAAATTTTAATTCTTTCGCCTGATGCGGTGATTATCGGTCCGACTTTCAAAGATGAAACAATTGATTTTGCGAATAAACTGGCAGAAAAAAACATCCCGTTCACTTTTGTTGATTCCATGGTCGAGGGCACCTCACCTTTGGCTTTTTACTCCGCCAATCACTATATTTGCGGTTATTTGATGTGCAAGCTGTTGAAATCTCTTATACCTGAATCAAGTGATATAGGCATTCTTCAAGCGATAAGAATTGGCGACCAAAGTGCGAACACGAGCATTCTCAGAAGAAAAGGCGCTTGTGATTATCTGGCCGAAACTAACTTCAAAAATAAAATTCACAATATTCAGTTCTCGGTTTATGAAGCACAAAAAAATGAAGAAAAAATGAAAGAATTTTTCTTTTTGCATTCAAATGTAAAAGGTGTAATAGTGCTGAATTCAAGAGGGAATGTAGTGGCTAATTTTTTGGAGCATAACAATATTGACGATGTAAAACTAGTTTGTGTAGATTTAACAAAACCCAATATTTTGGCTTTAAAAGACGAAAGAATCAATTTCCTGATTGATCAAAATCCCGATTATCAGGGATATATGGCAATGAAAACATTGCTTGAGTATCTTATTTTACAAACGAAGCCCAAAGTGGAGAATTATTTGCCTCTGAATATCATTACTAAAGAGACTATTGACCTTCAACTTGAATTCAATTTTTTGAAAATGATTTAATGTCAAGTCAATAGTTTCGAGTTAAAAAACCGCTTATTCATAAGAATTTACAAAATACGATATACGTCATTATATAATTGACACGGCAATATATTTATTCTATCGGAATTTTAAAGAAAAGTAGAGATATTTTACGAAACGTTTACAGGGGGGAACCAATGAAACGAATATCGATAATATTGCCAAAACAAGGAACTTCGTAAAGATTTTACTTATAGGCAATTACCTGATAATTAATCAAGAACGCTTTTTGCCAATAAGTCTTGAATGGTTCCGTTATGAGGGTTAAAAGTACAATAAAATAAGCATTTTTTATACTTTTAGCTAATCCATTTTTCTCTTATCCGAAACTCATAACCTACAAGTTTCACTTTTTCTCAAAATGATGGTCATCGTAATATTTCGAGAAAGTATGCCCCCAGTGAAATCCTAATCGTTTGAATTCCTTTACCACAATATGATCGGGATATAACGTTCCGTTAACGGTTGTGTCTAACACGGCTCCCTCGGGTTGACTTGGGCGATTTGTCTTTTTCCAACGCAACGGATTGAAACGCGGATTTATATCAATTGCCATTCCGCGAGCATGTTTGGAGTATGAAGGGTTGCGGTAGCAAAAACTGTAAGTGTTGTTATCATTCATCGACAGGCTGTCGTTCCAATTATAGTGTACAATGGGAATGGCTTTTTCTATGACGAAATTGTTTTCGAGCATAAAATCGAACATTTGCTTGATATCTTTTTCAAGTTTCTTATTCGTTAGAATCTGTCCCTGATGGAGTTTTCCGTCGGTGGAGATATATTTCACATCGAAAAGAACAAGTTCATCGATAGTGGATTTCGACGCTTTTGTTCCGACAACCGCTTCCTCAAAAGTAAGTTTGGAATCGATTATAATCGTGTCTTTTCCCTGTACAGTATCGGTTAAAAGCAAAAAAGAAGCTTTATTGCGTTGAGGTTTATTTCTGTTGCAAGCAAAAAGCGCCAACACTAAGCAACCGATTAATAAAACAAATTTCACCTTCATTAACTCAATTCCAAATCAAATTCATCCGACAACTTTTGCAGCGAAGGGTTTTTTTTCACTAGTTCGTCAAAAATTTCTCTCGGTGTCAACGGTTTCTTAACTGTAATGTCTTCTGATATTTTAATGGTCATTGTAATATCGTCGTTTAGCAAACTTTCACGCAAATACGATAAAATGGCATTGCTATGATCATCTAAGTAATTCTTGTTGATTTCCGTGTTCACCTCTACTTCAAAAACCGTATTCCCGAGCATTTTGGGCTTATAGAGCATCATCGTATTTTTTAACAATTTTTCTTCGTTCAAATTTTCTGCAAATAACTGCCAGGCTTTTTGCAGTTCATCTTCAGTGAAAAGCTGATTGTTATGCTTCGATTCAGTTTCTTGAGGTTTGCTTTTCTCAACAGGTTTTTCCTGTTTTTCTTCCGATAGCGAAGACAATGAAACTCCCAGTCCGGCAAGTGTTTTGGCAGGTGATTTTTTTTCGCTCTGAGATGTAGATTTCACTTCAGGTTTTGGCTCGGAAACGATATTTATGGTCTTAACGGTTTCTGTTTTTACCCGAGGTTGTTCTTTTTCGAAAGGAATTATCGGTTTAAGCTCGTTTTTTTTTTCGACT
>MVZJ01000131.1 GCA_002069095.1 Bacteroidetes bacterium ADurb.BinA174
GCTCGTCAAACCGGTAAAAGTACGTTATTGAAGATGTTGTTTCCCGATGTTCGTTACATCGATTTACTTAAATCGGATGAATTTGAGCGTTATAACCGTCGTCCGGCACTCTTGCGCGAAGAGTTGAGTTTGCTATCCGAGAACGAATTGGTCATTATTGACGAAATTCAGAAAATCCCTGCTTTGCTCGACGAAGTGCATTGGCTGATAAGCAATCATCATCTTCGTTTTATTCTAAGCGGTTCAAGTGCTCGAAAACTGCGTCGAAGCGGTGCAAATTTGCTTGGCGGCAGAGCTATCCGAAAACATCTGTATCCGTTTGTTAGTGTTGAAATTCCCGATTTCGACTTTGTAAAAGCTTGCAATAATGGAATGCTGCCACGACATTACTTAGTTGAAAACCCGATAAACCGACTTCACGCTTATGTGGGTGATTATTTGCAACAGGAAATAAAAGCCGAAGCACTGACCCGAAACCTTAATACATTTACTCGGTTTATGGAAGTTGCTGCACTAAGCAATGGTGAAATTTTGAACTATAACAACATCGCTTCGGAATGTGGCGTAAGTGCTCCTACCGTGAAAGAGTATTTTTCAATCTTGGAAGAAACGCTTATCGGTTATACCATTCCTGCTTTTACTCGAAACGTGAAACGCCGTGTTATCCAATCGCCTAAATTTTACTATTTCGATGTGGGTGTTGCCAATTTTCTTTTGAAAAGAGCCACACTTACTCCGGGTTCTCCCGAATTCGGACACGCTTTTGAGCATTTTATTCTGCAAGAAATCATCGCTTATATCGGATATTTCAGACCGCTGCAAAATCTTTCCTATTGGCGTACATCATCGGGTTACGAAGTGGATGCCATTATCGGGAATGCCAAAGTTGCCATCGAAATTAAATCGTCCGATGAAGTGCAATCGCATCATACAAAAGGATTAAAGGCTTTTTCAGAAGAATTTCCCGATTGTCGGCTTATCCTTGTTTCGTTAGACAAATATTCCCGCCGAATGAATAACGTGGAAATCTATCCTGCATTAGAATTTTTGACAATGTTATGGAATGGCGATTTCTTTTGAAGATACGTTTTCTTGATAAATCAATATTTCAATTTTTTTAAAAAAGTAGAGCAACGCTTTGCTGTACCTGTTATTTTGTTTTTGACCATTAGCTTTTAGCTATTGGCTCTGTTCTTTATAATTCTTATTAGCTATTAATAAATTTGCATATTAATTTATTCCGATTTTAATACTTTTGCGGGATTTTCGCTTGCCGCTTTTTTAATCAAATTGTAGATGGTAAAAAGCACGAATAATGTAAGAGTCAGCCAGGTGATAAAAACGATGCCTATATTTGCCAATTTTCGAGTCATTATCTTCATTGTAAATAAATAGAGTGGTAGTAACGGCGCCAAAATTATGACAAGCATAATGGCATATTGCTTCAAGTATTTCCACAAGATGTTTCGATGGGTGGCGCCGTTTATTTTTCTAATGGCAATTTCTTTTTTGCTACGTTTGGTATCGGCGCTTACGGTTGCGTATATGCCGAAAAGCGTGAGTATCAAACTCATAAAAGTGGCAATTGCCAATGCGCCAACTATACTGTGCATCATCATATTTTCGTTTTGTACAATGTTGTAGAAATTCTGCAATGAAAACGGAATAGTTTCGGGAAGGTATTCACGTATAATTTTCATTATTTCCGTTTTAACGACTTTTGCCTGCTCCGGATTGCATTTAACGGCGTAACTTGGGTTTATAGTCTTCGGCGAAAATAAGGCGCAAGATTCATTATTGTCTGTATAGGGAATTTGTGATACAACGCCCACAATTTTATATTTTTCACCATATAAACTCATGTCTGTTTCTCCGTTCTCTGCAAGTACTTTTGCCAATGTCTCGTTCACAATCACCTCGTCGGGAGCTAATGTAGCAACAGGTAACGGCTCTCTCATCTCCATAAACTCAGCATAACCGTCAAACAGAATTTTTTTAGTTAAATAAATTTGTTTTCCGTTAGACAGCGTTGTTCCTGTTGTTAACCTGTCGTAAAAAATATCGGAAATGGCTATTGATTCTACGCCCGCAATGCGTTTCATACGTGCTGATATTTCATCTGTTTTTTGTTCCATCCCCAATTTTCCCCTGAAATTCATAATAAAAACAGCTTTAGCTTGTTCTTTGGAAAGTGTTTGATATATATTGGGTACTGCATTTGCACCTAACCTAAATAGTTCTGCTGAGACTGAAAATAGGAATAAGGTGAACAACAGTTGAAAGAATATCAATCCTTTCCGTGCAAAACCTCGGTTGCTTTTCAACAACTTGCCGCGAATACCTTGTACCAATACAATCTTTTCGACACGATAGGTTAGTAAAACGATAACAACAAAACAAGTCAAAAGTGTATAGAGCGCAACACGAAGCGGATAGCCGTAAATAAGATGAATGAAGTTTTCTACACCCAGCATACCTTGAGCAATAATTGAAGAGTTGTACCAAGCCATTAGCATCTCGATAAAAACATAACTCAAAAGCGTGGCGCCCAACATAACGGGAATTATCTCACAAAAAAATATTAGTAACAGTGTCCAATGTTTGGCTCCCACAATTTTTCGTAATGTAAATTGCCTGATGCGCACCTGCACCGAACTTACCAACAAATTGAAAAAGTTAAACAAGGCAATAATCAATACGATAGATGCTAAAAGCAGTACAATAGCATGTACAAATGGAGAAATATTTGTCTTGTATTCTTTTAATTCGGCTAATCTGAAAAACATTTTATCATTATCTGCTTGCTTAGATTTGGATCTCGGCGGTATGTTGAAAGTTTTGGATACAGCTTTAATGGAAATGTTTGTTTGCTGAAACGATGCTTCGGGCGATAACTTTGCAAGAGCCGAGTAGCTCTCTGTGTGTTCGTTAATCTCATTTTCTAAAAAAATATCGGCTCGGTAACTAAAGGCATAAATGGGTTTTATGATACCTGCTACCGTAAAAAGCCCGCGCAATTCATTGTTTGCATTCCGCAACTCTATGTTTTGCCACAAAGCGTTCGATGCACTGCCAAAAAGTTTTTTCGCCAGCGTTTCGGTTATTACAGCCAAGCGTCTGTTTCCCCAACCATCAATGTTTCCATGCGAAAAATTGACACCGATTACGGGAAAATAGTTAGCGTCCACATAACGCAGACTTACTCCAAAAACGACACGTTTATTATTTTCAGGACTGCAAAAAACACTTTGCATTACATATCCGGAGTATAAAGTCATCGCCTCAATCTCCGGCATTTGCAATTCTTTCAGTTTTGTAAGGTTCTCCAACGATGTGGAATTCCACGACCGATAATCATTTTTGCTCGGACTTAATTCGGATGTCGTTTCTTCCGCAATTTCAACCGCAAATAGATTTTTTTCGTTGGGCAAATCCACGAAATAATGTGTGGCTATATCCATCATAAAGTATAGTGTGGCGAAAATAGTAATTCCGGCAGCTATTCCCAGTGTGGTAAGCAAATATTGAAATTTGTTTTTTGCAATATTTCGAAAAGTTATTTTTAAGTAATGTAAAAGCATATTTCTTTAATTTACGATTTGCGACTGTAGAATTACGATTAAAAAGTCTGTATTATCTCAAATCTGTATTCTGATGTCTGTTAATTGGCACATTGGCATATTAATTTATTGGCTCATTAAGTATCGGGCGGTTATTTTCAAAATCCCATCCCGTGATGCTTCGTAATCCGTAATACAAACCCCAATAGTTTTGTAATTCGCGGATATAGTCGCGTTGCGAGCGGTCTTTTTCGGCAATGGCGGCATTCAGGTCGAGCACGGTAGATTTTCCGAGTAAGTAAAGACGATACGCCACATCGTTGCGACGAGCAGCACGCTCCGATGTTTTTTTTGCGATGGCAACCTTATCGGCTTGTAAGTTAAATTGTTTCACGAGTTTTATTACATTGGCTTCAAAATCGGTTTGCGCTTGCGCGATGTCGATTTTTACCTTTTCGAGATTACTCTTTGCCACTTCTACTCGTCCGCGTCCTACACCCCAATCGAGAATGGGAATGCGAATCCCCAAACTTACCAACTGTTGGTTCAACGGATTTCGATAAACGTTATTAAAATGGTTATCGGTTTGCGACAATCCAAACTGCATATACAAATCGGCTTTAAAACCGCGCGAAGATTTGGCGTAAGCCACCGCGCTTTCACTTTGTAGTTTTTGCAGAGCAAGTTGTTCTATATCGGGACTGTTTTGCAGTGCAAGTTGCAGCGCTTCGTTTACGGGAACCGTGAAATCGGGAACCGATTCGCTTACATCCACGACAATTTCAACATTATCGGTAATTCCCAGAAAACTCCGCAAATCTTGAATGCGATCGTCCATTTCGATGCGGGCATTCAATCGGTTCGTCTGTTCCGAAAGGTAATTTATTTCTAATTGTAACATTTCGTTTTCGGTAATTGTACCAATTTCGTACCGTCCTTTTGCATAACGAAACAGCGTGTCGGCATTGGCATAATTATAGTTTGCCGAACGTAAATTGCTTTGCGCCGTAGCAAGTTGGAAAAACTTCATTGCCGCTGCCGAAGCTGTAAGTTCAAGCATCTCGACATATTGCTTTTTTGCTGCTTCGTATCGCACAGGCTCAATGCGTTTATTCCATTTCAAGTAATTGTAGCCGAACAGGTTTTGCGAATACCCGATCACCACAGGAGTGGAATTAAACGATTTCTGCTTTTCGGAGAAAATATCTAATCGTTGCAATCCGCTTTTTACAAAAACGCTTCCGCCCAGCAGGGCGATGTTTTGATTGATGGTTAATGCGCCGTCGTTGAGCAGTTGGTTTCGTTGTACGAAACTGTCTGTGCCATCGGGTAGGGTAATCGGACTAATGGCTCGATTGAGTTGCGAACCGGACGAGAACGTGAGGCTCGGCAAATAATCGGCTTTGAACGAACGCCAGTTCCAGTACGCCGCCCGATACTGATGTCGTGCCGCCACCGCTTGTGGCGATTGTTTTCGGGCGAGACCCACCGCTTCGTCCAATGTCAAACGAAGCGTGTCTTGGGCTTTAAGTTGTCCCAAAGACAATAGGGTAAGTGCAATGAAGTAAATGTATCTCATAATAAAAACTTCATAACAAAATATATGCCAAAGGCGTAATACGCTTATGTATAAATAGATATAATTTTGATACTGTTTGTTAATTGTGCGTTTTCGCACAAAAAGAGTTCGATTTCGCACACTGTTTGTAAAGAAATTATGTCTATATTTGTGGAGTGGATTTAGATTAAGTTTAAAGTTTAGGTTGTGTAAATTTAAAATAATTCTTGTGCAAATTTAAAATATTATTTATCTTTGTGGTATAGATGACTTTAAAACGAGTGTGTTATGTTAGTTTATCGTAAAATAAAGGATTCAATAAAACAATTGATAGACAAGTATCCTATTATTGCACTTACAGGGCCAAGACAATCGGGAAAAACTACACTGTTGAAGTTTCTATTTTCAGATTATCGGTATGTGAGTCTCGAAAATTCTGATATGCGAAATTTTGCAGAAACTGACCCGAAAAGTTTTTTAAAACAATACGACAAGTATGTTATTTTTGATGAAGTGCAGCGAGTGCCACACCTGTTTTCATACATACAATCTATTGTGGATGATAGC
>MVZJ01000132.1 GCA_002069095.1 Bacteroidetes bacterium ADurb.BinA174
GAGGAAGATGAAGATGTGCAGAACGTTTTTCATAATATGGAATGAGAGAGAACAGAGCAAGAAACAAAAGCGGGGGCTGAAATTGATTTTCAGCTCCCCGTTTTTTTTCAACAAATAAGTCTAACCGTTTTATAGTCTTTTAGTCTGTCTTGGTTTTTGGTTCTTGGCTCTCAAAATAATACTTATCCAACGCTTCTTTCGCTGCCACGAATGAACTTTTTCGCGCAGAAAGCACTTCATTTTCCAACAAAGGCATTAGATTTTCTATTTCGGGATTTTGGTAAAAATCGTTTCGTAAACGCTCGTTGATGGTTTCGTACATCCAGTATTTCGATTGCTTGTTACGACGGACATCAAAATAGCCATTCTTTTTAACAAATTCGATATAGCGGTGAATCATATCCCAAACCTCATCGATTCCCAATGCATAATATCCCGAATAGGTAAGCACTTCGGGCGGCCATTCCGATTCGGGTAACGGGAATAAGTGCAACGCATTTCGAAGTTGGGTTTGTGCCATCTTCGCTTTGTCTATGTTATCGCCATCGGCTTTGTTGATGACAATCCCATCGGCCATTTCCATAATTCCGCGTTTTATTCCCTGCAATTCATCCCCCGTTCCAGCCAGTTGAATCAACAAGAAAAAATCGACCATTGAGTGCACGGCTGTTTCCGATTGCCCTACTCCAACGGTTTCTACGAAAATATAATTGAACCCTGCTGCCTCACACAAAACGATAGTTTCGCGCGTTTTTCGCGC
Source organism: Bacteroidetes bacterium ADurb.BinA174 (assembly GCA_002069095.1). Lineage (GTDB taxonomy): Bacteria > Bacteroidota > Bacteroidia > Bacteroidales > Dysgonomonadaceae > Petrimonas. The sequence goes on from MVZJ01000132.1 coordinate 761, forward strand.
AACTCCGCCCAACGAACCAGCCGACGGAGAAGGGCGGATAAAAGCATTTTCCTGTACCGAAAGTTTTTCCATGCGGGTTTTATCGCCCAAAATACTCCCTTTGGTTCGCTCACTCGACGGGTCAATCGCCAATACGGCCAATTTATGCCTTTTTTCCATCAAATACATTCCAAACGCATCTATCGAAGTACTTTTCCCTGCGCCCGGCACTCCCGTGATACCCACACGGATAGAATTGCCGGAATATGGCAGGCATTTTTCAATAATGCCCTGAGCCATCATCTGATGCTCCGGCCTGGAACTTTCCACCAATGTTACTGCCTGACTCAACATTGTAATGTTTCCGACCAAAATTCCTTCGACAAATTCATTTACGGAATATTCTTTCCGGCGATGCTTCTTGCGGAAGTGTAAATAGGGATTTATGCTCGGCGGCTGAACCACACCTTTGTTGACGTTTAAGCTCAGATATTTAGGGTCGTTTTCGGGATGATGATGCATAGTGTTGAAAATAAAAAACCGACTAAAGTTCTTTTTACAAAGATACTCTATTCGGCTTGTTTTTTGTCCTAAAAAAGAAATAAAAATGTTATTTCCTTGGTGTTACATTCCCTTTTATCGACAATACATACACCGTGTCGGGAACATTGGTATAAACTGTAACACTTTTATGAAACGTACCCGGACGGGCTATCGTTGAATATTTTACGTCGATTTTTCCTTTTTTACCCGGCAAAATCGGTTCACGTGTGTAAGTGGGTGTGGTACAACCGCAGGAAGGGATTACGCGTTGAATGATTAGAGGACTTTTTCCCGTGTTGGTAAACTCAAATTGAGTAGTAACTGTTCCTATTTCTTCTTTAATTGTACCGAAGTTATGTTCTTTTTTTATGAATTTAGCTTCGGGTTTTGACTGTGCCAAAACGACTCCACTCAATAAAACGCTGAATAATAAAATAATACTTACTTTTTTCATTGTTATATATTTGTTGTTGTTTAATTCTGATTTCGTCTTTTAAACAATTATCAGACACAAAATTAAGCAATTCGTTTAAAGTACAGATAAATTTAACGTTCTTTTTTACTAAAATGTGTAATTATTACTCTTCAACTTTTACTCTGATTCCTGCTGTATGCGATGTAAACTCCGGTGCATACATACATTGAATAGTCGTTATTCCGTTTGAATAGTCGCCTATCCTATTAACGAAAACTGCGTATTCAAAAACGTACGTTCCACGCGGTAAAACATCAAAATAGAAGTTGGTTGACGCATCTTTCGATGTTTGGTAATAGATTGTTCCGCCTTGCCATTTCACACCCGATAAAATCTGCATAGGTTCAAAAGATGCGGCTCGCATATCTTTCAGATGCACAAACTCGAAATCTCTATCGGCACGAACAGCCAGACGTACAACTACTTTATCTCCCACTTTCAACGGACTATCTTCTGTTATCGGATTGAGTTTTGTTCCCGACGCATCGGTTTTCTCTACGAAAAGTAGTTTCTCCACATCAAGAGATGCATCGGTTTTCGATATTTTGTCCAAATCTTCGTAATATTGCCAATAAAGTGCACCCCAAGCCGGAGCATTTCCGCTGTTTTCGATTTTCACTTTGCCCATTTGTGGAACGATTTCCGTTTTATGCCAAGATTCTTTGAAATATCCTGTGCCGAGTTCCAGTTTTTCAGGCTCAATACGTTTGTCGGCAACGGTTACGGTGGTTTTGTTTTCGGATGAGAACCAATCGCTTCCGGTGCTTAGCAGTGCATAAACAGCATCCATTGTAGCGTGAGTCGATTCCCAAAGCTGAGTCTGTTTCTGTTTCAACAGCCAACGTTTCATATTGTCCATTTCATCGACTTTTGCTCCACCGATACGGAAAGCATCCATAATAAACGTGTGCACCGATGTTGCCGATTGCGACATAAACACACGTGCACGATTATTTGCCCAAAACATTCCCATCTCTTCGGAAACGGTGGCGTGTTCTCTATACGATTTGAGAATATTTTGAACGATATTTTCTTTTCCGTTTCTGTGCATCAACACGGCGATTAACGAACGTCCGTACAAATCAAATCGAGTCCAGTTTTTCTCCACAACCGATGTGTAGAAATCGACCACCTCTTTGGTTTTGGCATCCATCGGTTGATTGTACGATGAGCGAACATACAGATATTCCAATTCGAAAACCGAAATAGATTCTATTTTTCGCCAATTCTTATTATATTTTTTCAGCTCTTCAAAATTACGAACAGCCTCAGCATCGATATAGGAAACAGCTTTCGTCTGCATCGCGATAATATCGTCGGTAAACTCAACAGCATTAAGCTCTTTCAGTTGATTAAATCCGTAAAGGATGTATTGCGTGATGCTGCGACTTGGATAAAATCCTTTAAACCAACTCCATCCGCCCGACGAAGTTTGCAATTCAGCTAGTTTGTCGATAGCCTGACGAGTAAGATTTTGGTTGCGGTTTAAATCGAACAGAAGTGAAAGTTTCTGTTTCTGTTCCGATTCGTCTTTCGCTTCCAATACCCAAGGCGTTTCTTCCAACAACACGTTTTTAAGTTCCTGATTTTTTTCGAGATTCGACAGCAATGTTTCCGAGTCGCCACCCTGTTTTTTCCACGCTTCAATCATTGCCGACACTTTTGGATATGCTTTTGAAATGTGCATTCCGAGCGTGTTTGCGTAATATGATGCAAACCACGAAACAGCGTTATCGCTATCGGGATTGCTTAAAACGGGAAGTGCCTGCACGGCATACCACGCCGGATTTGATGTAAATTCGAGCGTCAAACGATAATCTTCGATTGTTTCCGATGTTCTGTTTGCCAATCTATCCATCGTAAACTCTTTGGTTTGCTTTCCGTTCACATCCATACGCATACTTTCGGTTACGAGCATTCGGTTTGGAAGTACCACGAGAGCGTGCTGTTCGCCATCGCTGAACGATTCGCTTTGTGCAACGATTCGCACACCGATAATATCGATATTCGCAGGAACATCGAACACCCATTTAGCATCGGACGATTCATCTTTTTCTAAAGAAAACGGCTGTGACTGATTTTCTACCGAAATAGTGCTTATAATTTCATCGGTTACCGGATTGAAAAACTCCAACTTCACGTTTCCGCTAACCGCCTCTTCCGACAGATTGGAAATTTTGGTCGAGATGCTTGTGCGGTCGCCGTGGCGAAGGAAACGCGGCATATTTGGTGTGACCATCAGCTCTTTTTGCGATTGAGCAAATGCTTCGGCATATCCCGAATTCAGGTTTTTATCGTGAGCCAACACACGAAAACGCCAGCGACTGTTGCTTTCGGGAACGGTAAACGCGATTTGTGTTTCGCCTTTTTCGTTGGTACGCAGTTGCGGGAAAAAGAAAGCGGTTTCGTTGAAATTACGGCGAATTTGTGGTTCAGTTTGAGAAGGAAGTGGTGGTGGAGGTGGCGCAACGGCTTCCCTACGTGTAATTGCTATTTCTTCATCGGCAAGTACGCTTTGAACTGCTCCTGCCTTTAATTCTTTCTTTTGCGTTCCAAAAGCGACAACTGCAACTTCGTCAAGGTCTTCTGATCGCAGTTGAGATGTCGGCATCGAACGTACTTCTCTTACCATATAATTTCCATATCTGAAAAACGAAAAATCGAACCAATTAAATCGGTCGAATTTAAAAGCCGGGACATCTTTTGAATATTGAGGAATATACTTGTTTATTCGCAACAGATTAAATGATTGGTCTTTTTGTAAAGAGGCAACTGTTTTGTGGTAAGATAACTGAGGCAAAATTAATCTCCACGCTTGCGACGGATAAATCTGGTCTAACGAAAAATCGTACATTCCCGCTAAAATTTCTGCTACAGCGGGATTTCCTTTAGTGTCTTTTATACTTAGTCGCCACTCTTCGTTGGCTCCAGGACGAATTTTATCGCGAAACACATCTAATTGTATCTTTAATTCTTTCTTCTCTTTTTCGGGAATAAGCCGTGTGGAGTGATGATAGAATTTTCCATCTTTCAAATAGGTCAACATCAACGTTAGGTCGTTTTTGTATTCCGATTTGAACGGAATGGTAAACAGTTGGTTCTCTTTATTGATTTTCACCCATTTGCGTTCCAATAGCGTACGTTCATTCCAAAGCTCATACAGAACATGTATATTATCGGTTGCTCCAAGAATAATTTCGGCAGGTTTATCAGATGAGAATTGATTATTTTTAATTACAAACCACTCGTTGGTTTTTATAGGCGGACGCTTATCGGAATAAGAGAACAAAATAAAGTCCTTTTCCTCTTCAATGATGTTGTTTCTATCGTCTTTAGCTTGCAATTTGATACGATATTTTCCCGATATAAGTTTTTTCAACTGCTCTTTTAATGCTGTTTGCTCTCCGCTTTCAAAACTACCTTGCAACAGTTGTGTGTTTATGGAATCATTTTCATGCAATGAGAAAACCGTGTAATTCCCTATTGTCTGAATATCATTTCCATCTAAGTTTTTGGCAAAAATAATAATTTTTTCGGCAGATGATTTCTCAAATTGTTCAGGAATTTCCAGGTTGAGTAGCATAGAAACATCGCCCACAGTAACGGAATAATTTCCAACTTGTGTTTCTCCATTCACATCGGTAACCGTAGCTTCCACATCGAATGTGTAAATAACACGCGATGAAGCCCCTTCATCGGTTTTTTGAGGCGTAAAAGTAATAGTAAAGTTTCCGTTTTCATCTGTTGTGACTATGCCTTCGGCAAAATGTTCGGATTCTCCGCCCCACGGTCTCCACCACGATTGTTTACGAGTTATTTGATAACTCACATTGGCATTTTGCAGTTTTATGCCCGAATAGTTTTCGGCTTTTCCCGTCAAAGTAATCT
>MVZJ01000133.1 GCA_002069095.1 Bacteroidetes bacterium ADurb.BinA174
GACAATAGACAGAATAATACATATTACTTTTCCAATGTGTCTTTAAAGCCGTTAATCATGCGTTGCAGTTCATTGACTTTTGTTTGTTTATCTAATAGTTCATCACTGTTTATATAGTTCAATTTGCAAGCTATTACAAGAGCAGTCTCAACTTCAAACAAAGAGCCGATTGCCATTTCAAGAAATCGAGCGAAATCTTTGTTGCTTGATTTTGCAGAACCTTCAGATATGTTAAGCGGTGCAGAAACAGCAGCTCGGCGTGTTTGCGCTATTAATCCAAAAATCTCTTCTTTGGGATACATTTGCGTTAACTGATAGATTTCTGTTACAAAATCTACCGAACGGTTCCAAATATCAAGTTTTTTAAAATTATGCTTCATAATCTTGGTTCTTGCGTCTTGTATCTTGTGTCTTATGTCTTATTTAACTAATTTCTCATTAAACGCCTGTAACGTTTCCAACACGTTGCTGCGAACATTAATGAAATGCTCAATTCCGTGAGCTTTCAAATCGTCCATGCAAGCAGGCGCTCCGGCAACTACTAATATCTCTTTGCCGCTTTTCAGCTTGTCGTAAGCTTCGGGTGCGAAAGTTGCATATTCGTCGTCGCTTGAGCAAAGAACGATAATATCAGCACCTTTTTCACGAGCAGCTTTTATTCCGGCATCGATAGTTTCGAAACCAAGATTGTCGATAATTTCGTATCCGGCACAACCAAAGAAGTTGCTTGAGAATTGCGAGCGAGCCAAACGCATAGCCAAGTTACCGATAGTAAGCATAAATACTTTCGGAGTTTTAGCTCTTTCTGTAGCTAAGCGAAGTTCGTTAAACTCGTCAGCCAAGCGATAACAATTTAATTTTTTCAATGTAGGCTCACCATATTCACCTTTTGAGCGACAAGGTTCAAAATCACCAAGTTTATCGTTCATTTTTTCTGTGAAGTTGGGGAATTGGTTTGTTCCAAGCATAATTTCACGACGTTTCGCAACTGCTTCTAAACGAGCTTTACCCGATGCGTTGATAGCATCTTGTACTGTTCCTTCTTTAAGAGCGTTGTAGAAACCAACTTCTTCAGTTTCAAGGAATAATTTCCATGCTTGTTCAGCAAGTGAAACGGTCAAGTTTTCAATATAATAAGAACCCGATGATGGGTCGATAACTTTATCAAAATGCGACTCTTCTTTCAACAATAGTTGTTGATTTACCGCGATACGTTCTGCAAATTCAGTTGGTGTTTCAAATGCTTCGTCGAATGGACGAACTGTCAACGAGTCAACTGCTCCGATAGTTGCCGACATAGCTTCAGTTTGAGTACGCAACATATTTACATACGGGTCGTAAAGCGATTGATTGAAACGTGATGTAATGGCGTGAGCATTCATTTTCGCTGCACACAAACAAGTTCCGTCTTCTGCTGTATTATCACAGTCGATATAAGGTGGACATGGTGGTTTATAAGCGTTTACGATTTCTGCCCACAACCAGCGTCCTGCACGGAACTTGGCAATTTCCATGAAATAGTTGGACCCAACACCGAGTTCGAATTTAATTTTTTTGGCCACTAACGAACGGTCGAGCCCTTTCTCGATAAGCGTGCTCAACACCTGATTTCCGTAGGAAAGGCTGAATCCTAACTCCTGATAGCTGTATGCTCCCGCATCGTTCAGTAGGTTTCCTGTAACAGAAATGCTTTTGTATCGAGGAAGCGGAGCAGTAATTTTCACCATTTCAACGGCGTCGTGGATCCAATTGGGAGCGTCCACTCCTTTTTTCAGGATTTTACGGAAAGGGTCGTACTCAATAGAACCAAAGCATTCCAACAAATTCAGGTTCTGCGATGTAACGTAAGCTACTACCAACCGCGCCATTTCGTGCGTTTTAGATATGCAGGTTCTGAAATTCAGTTCCACTTTGTCTGGTGCGATACCTTTGAGAAGGATTTCAAGATTTTCTGCCGAAAGGTTATTTTTCGGAAGATGAAATCCAAACGATGTTACGCCTCTTTCAAGCAGTAACAATGCTTTCTTGTTGGCTTCGGCATAATCTTTTACGTCAATATTCTGACGTACGTACCAAACATTATCCTTTCTTGTGCTGCGCACATACGGAAATTGTCCCGGCAAGTTTCCGGTCGACAGAAACCCCTCGATGTCTTCGGCACGATAGAAAGGATTCACATTAAAACCTTCGTTTGTTCTCCACACCAGTCTTTTTTGGAAATCAGCGCCTTTTAAATCGGCGGTGACAACCTCCATCCACTGTTCTGTGGATACCGGGGGAAAATCGGCAAAAAGTTTTTCTTTCTGATTACTCATAATTTACTGATATTTATTATTTTGGGTTTTTTCAAAATTCATAAAAGAAGTAAGGAGTGAAGAAAAAATGTTTTGTTTTTGTTCCTTATTTCTCACTCTTTGTTCTTACTTTCAACAAATTTGCAAAATTAGTGTTTTTTGCTTAGTTAAAAAAGTGTTTTAGAGATTTGTTTTGGAGAAACTAACCGATGGAAAAGATACTTTTCTTTGTCTTGTTGACTGATATTGATGAATGTTCTGTAAAAGAAGTTTGTCGACAGTGATTTCCGAATTGAAATGTTTATCTTTACTTTTGTAAAAAAAATTACAAAAATGGATTTCAGAACGCGCATATCAATTCCGACATCGGATTTTCAACTCAATCATTCCACGCGAATGATGCTGCTCGGTTCGTGTTTTTCCGAAAACATCGGTAATAAGCTATTGGAGAATAAATTTCGGGTAAAAATTAATCCGTTCGGAATAGTGTATAACCCATTATCCGTTGCTGCGGTTGTAAATCGATTGCTTTTCAAGAAGAATTTCAATGAAAATGATTTGGTTTTCCATAACGATGTGTATCAAAGTTTTCTGCACCACAGTTCATTTTCTCATCCCGACAAAACCCGGTGTTTACAAAGCATTTCCGAATCGTTTTCCAATGCGGCAGAATTTATTCGTGAAACGGATATTTTTCTAATCACTTTTGGAACGGCTTACGTTTACAAACTGAAATCGACAGGAAAAGTAGTGGCGAACTGCCATAAATTTCCGGCAGATACGTTTATAAGAGAACGATTATCAGTTGAAGAAATCGTTAAGGAATGGAGTGAAATCATTCGTGCAATTTCGACAAGAAACCCGACAGCGAAGTTCATTTTCACGGTTTCACCTATTCGTCATTGGAAAGACGGTGCACACGAAAATCAAATCAGCAAATCTATTCTCCATTTGGCAATAGAGCAATTGCAGAAAATGTTTACATCGGCACTCTCCTACTTTCCGGCGTATGAAATTTTACTGGACGAATTGCGCGATTATCGCTTTTTTGCCGAAGATATGATGCATCCGTCATCGGTTGCTGTCGATTACATCTGGGATCGCTTTTGTGAAACTTATTTTTCGAAAGAAACAATGGATATCAATTCGGAATGGCAGAAAATTCAACAGGCATTAAATCACAGACCGTTAAACCATAACACGGAATTGCATCAACGTTTCCAACATCAAATATTGCAAAAACTTATTGATTTTCAAGCAAATTATCCGCAAATTAATTGTGAAGTAGAAATAAATAAACTGATGGTAGATATTAAAGGAAATTATAAATCGTAAATCAATGTCGTTAAGTTATACATTTGTCATAACTTTTTGTAATTCATTGAGTAAGCTCTTTGTTTGCAACGAAGTGGAAAGACGGCTACAACGGGGAACTTACATTCAGCGATATTTTAGGATTCCTTTTCAACAATTCGTGCTGTACGTTTTTAATGTCCTGATCGCTCAACTCCAAAACTGTAGATGCCGGCTGCGAATATCCGTCTTTCTTATATCGTATGATTAGCCGGCCAATTTTTTCGATTCGCATTTCCAAAATCTCATCGATTTTAATGGTTTTACTCTTCCTTTTTCCGAAAAGAAAATGAGTTTCAAGCGTGTTGTCACCGGTCAGCACATATTTAATCGGAAAGATTAGGAACGAAACAAATACGTATATTATAGCAGAAAGCAAACCGGTTAAAAAACCTTTGGGAAGTACTAAGTAAATAATTGAGAGAACAAAAACAGCAACAATTATTAAGGTTATAAATTCTTTTTTCCCGTATCTAACAAAAGTTATTTCGTTGTTTTTCATATTCATATAGTTTTCATTAAGAAACCACAATCTTTGGATTCCTTGTCAATAACTCATCAACCATTTTCTTCATATCCGTTTCGGACAACTCAAGAACAACTGAACGGGAATAAATATCTTCTCTTGTTCTATAATCAATAGAAAGTTTGTAAGGCTTTATCAGAATTTCGGAAATACTTTCAATTGGAACAGATAATTTTTTTCTCCGACCCCAAAAAGAGTAAAACTCAATGGTATTATCGTTTGTTAAGGCGTATTTTTGAATTATGGAAAATACACCGAGAAAAATAGAAATAACTATAAAACTAATAATTGTTGATTTTGATGGTGCAATAATTCCAAATAAAACTATCCAAACAACCGTCAATATCGGCATACCAATATAAAATCGTTTCAATCCCCTGTTTTTGTAAAATTTTGCAGTGTTCTGTTCCATAAAATTTCTGTTATTGTCAAAATTAGCGGTTTCGCTTTACAAATCTAATAAAAGTTTCAGCCCGATGAGTTTTTTGTTCCAATAAATTTTGTAATTTTGCATTTTCAAACTGTCTTATGGTGTAATGGTAGCACAACAGATTCTGGTCCTGTTTGTCTAGGTTCGAATCCTAGTAAGACAACAAAATTAATATCAGACTGTTAGGCGAAACCCAACAGTCTTTTTATTTTCATCATGCAGCCAAAGCGAAAAATAATCAACGACCCTGTTTTCGGATTTGTAAATATCTACGACGAGTTTATTTACGAACTCATTCAACACCCCTATCTTCAGCGATTAAACCGAATCCGGCAAGTAGGTATGGCGTCGTATGTTTATCCAGGTGCACAGCACACACGATTTCACCACACCATTGGCGCAATGTACTTGATGGATGTGGCGCTGCGTAATTTGCGCGATAAAGGGCACGAAATCACCAAAGAAGAATATCGCGGGGCGTTGGTTGCGATTTTAATGCACGATACCGGTCACACGCCGTTTTCGCACGTGCTGGAAAACACGTTGGTAACCAATGTTCGTCACGAAGATATCTCGTTATTGCTGTTGCAACAGATAAACGACGAGAAAAAAGGAGCATTAAACACAGCCATCGATATTTTTCGGGATGATTATCCCAAACGGTTCTTGCATCAGTTAGTCAGTGGTCAGTTGGATGTCGACCGATTGGATTATTTGCAGCGCGACAGTTTTTTCACGGGTGTGAGCGAAGGAAGCATCGGTGCGGCTCGCATCATGAAAATGCTCGATGTGATTGACGATAAGTTGGTAGTGGAATCGAAAGGAATTTATTCGATAGAAAACTTCCTAATGTCGCGCCGATTTATGTACTGGCAGGTTTACCTGCACAAAACGGCGGTAGCATCGGAAAAGATGCTGATAAACACGATTAAGCGGGCTAAA
>MVZJ01000134.1 GCA_002069095.1 Bacteroidetes bacterium ADurb.BinA174
ACTTTGTGCCATAGAGCACGTTAATTACAATTAGAACGGTTACGGCCCCGATTTTTATGGGACGGCGTATAAAATTCAAACTTTTTTATGTAAGTTTGCAAGTTGAAAAATTTCTAAACATCTAAAAACTTTAATTTATGTTCAAAAATCATCCTAAAGGTTTACTTGTCGCATTTTTTTCCAACATGGGTGAACGTTTCGGCTTCTACACCATGATGGCCATTTTGGTACTTTTTCTCCAAGCTAAATATGGTCTAAACGAATCAATCGCTGGAGAAATTTACAGTTGGTTTTATTTCGGTATCTACGCGTTAGCTTTGGTTGGCGGTATTATTGCCGACTCTACTAGAAAATATAAGGCCGTAATACTGTTTGGTATCATTATCATGTTTGCCGGATATGTTATGATGGCAATTCCCGGCAACCCGTTAGCTATATCAATAATAGGACTGGGTATTATTGCTTTAGGTAACGGCCTTTTTAAAGGTAACTTACAAGCTGTTGTAGGGCAAATGTATGACAATCCTCAATATGCAAGTGTGAGAGATACGGGCTACATGATTTTCTACATGGGAATCAATATCGGAGCTTTGTTTGCACCACACGTAGCTAATGGAATCCGCAACTGGTATTTGAGTACACAAGGTTTTACTCACGATGGAAGTTTACCCGCACTTGCCCATGCTTTTAAAAACGGCACATTGGAAAATACCACTACTTTACAAACACTTGCTGATAAAGTAAGCGGAGAAGTTGTGACCGACTTAGGTGCTTTTGCAACGCACTATCTTGACGTTTTTGCAAAAGGTTATAACTATGCTTTTGGTATTGCTGCCGTTGCGATGATAGCATCTTTGCTTGTTTATGTAATTTTCAATAAAAAACTACCACAAGTTGAAAAAGCTAAAGTCAAAGTAGAAGAAGGACAAAAATTGAAATCAACCACTTCAGCTTATATTATTGCTGCTGCCGTTTTTGTTGTTGTTACAGTTATTTTTCATTTCGCATTTAACAATTTGGGACTTGGTTTAGCCATAGGATTATTCTTAGGATTTGTAGCTATAATGTTCCGACTATCAACAAAAGAAGAAAAACCAAAAGTAAATGCTCTATTACTTGTATTTCTAGTAGTCATTTTCTTTTGGATGTCTTTCCACCAAAATGGATTAACATTAACATTTTTCGCCCGTGATTATACAGTAAAAAGTGTTGGTCCTTTTACAAATATTTTCTTTAACATCTACTCGCTGCTATCCTTTGCCGCAGGCATTGCCGGCTTAGTGCTTCTTTTCAACAAAAATAAAAGAAACAGGCTTTATGGGCTTATTTTGGCTGTTTTGGGAGGTATTGTTACATTCTTCCTGTATAAGAAATTTGCCCCTGCCAACCCAATCGGGCCTGAAATTTTCCAATCGTTCAATCCTGTTTATATTGTTTCTTTAACGTTCCCCGTTATGGGTCTGTTTGCATGGTTGCGCAACAGAAACATGGAGCCATCTACTCCCAGAAAAATCGGTATAGGGATGATTATTGCCGCTTTCGCCTTTACCGTAATGCTCATCGCATCGTTGGGGCTTATATCTCCGCACGAATTATTGTTCGAAGAAGGAGGTGTCACCAAAATAAATTCCATCCCCGACTCTTCGAGAGTATCGGCATACTGGCTGATAGGAACCTATTTGGTCCTGACCATTGCCGAACTATTTCTCAGTCCGATGGGACTTTCATTCGTGTCTAAAGTGGCTCCTCCAAGATTTCAGGGGATGATGCAAGCAGGATGGTTGCTGGCTACAGCCGTGGGGAATAAACTCCTTTCAATCGGAAGTGATTTATGGGGAAGATTAGACTTGTGGCAGTTGTGGGCAGTTTTTATCCTATGTTGTTTAGCTTCGGCGGTTTTCATCTTTTCAATTATGAAAAGACTCGAAAAAGCGACAAAATAAAACATTTTCCGCATCAAATATTCAAAAAAACCGGCTGGCTACGCTATCCGGTTTTTTTGTTGATAACTTCTATCAAATTCTCCTCGCGCTAGCTGTTTTTTTGGCTAAATTTGTTGTTGTTAAGAGATGTGTAATAAAGTTGCCATTAAATAACGTAGTTGTTATAAGTTATTTATTTCACGTCCCTAAAACGGAAAATTCATTTATAATTCTCTTATGCAATCATTTGTACATTTACACGTCCATTCCCAATATTCCTTATTAGACGGGCAAGCAAGCATCAACCAGATTGTTGATAAAGCCATGAACGACGGTATGCCCGGAATCGCGTTAACCGACCACGGAGCCATGTACGGTATCAAGGAATTTGTGAATTACATCGATAGTGCAAAATCGAATATAAGAAACGAAATAGAGCAATTGAGTAAAGAACTGGCGGACAATCCCGATAACCAGAAACTGAAAAACGAGATTGAAGCTAAAACCACTAAACTCAATTTTAAACCCATTATTGGCTGCGAATGTTATTGTGCGCGTCGCGGCCGGTTTCAGCAAACCGAAAAAATAGACGGTAGCGGTTGGCATTTGGTTGTGCTCGCGAAGAACCTGACCGGTTATAAAAACCTCATAAAAATGGTATCGAAAAGCTGGACGGAAGGTTTTTATTACCGTCCGCGAATCGATAAAGAACTGCTCGAAAAATACCACGAAGGGCTAATCATTTCCACTGCTTGCCTTGGGGGTGAAATTCCACGAAAAATTGACGACGGAAACATATCGGGCGCTGAGGAAGCGGTACAATGGTTTAAAAATATTTTCGGAGATGATTTTTACCTCGAAATTCAACGACACAAAACCAATCGCCCCGATGCCGACCAAACGACATATCCGAAGCAGCAACATGTAAACGCAGAAATTATCAAGCTCGGGAAAAAATACGATGTAAAAGTTATCGCTACTAACGATGCTCACTTTGTGAACGAAGAAGATGCCGACGCACACGACCGGCTTATCTGCCTGAGCACAGGAAAAGATTTCGACGATCCCGACAGGATGCGGTACACCAAACAAGAGTGGATAAAAACCATGGCAGAAATGAATCAGATTTTTGCCGATATCCCCGAAGCGCTGGCCAACACGGTGGAAATTGCCGATAAAGTGGAAATTTATTCCATTGATAATCCGGCGCTAATGCCTTTTTATCCAATAGAAAGTTCGTTTGGCACGGAAGAAGAATATAAAACCAAATTTTCAGAAGCGGAACTGATTGAAAAATTCGGTGAAGACAATTTTAATCGTTTGGGCGGATACGAAAAAGTAATCCGCATCCAACTCGAATCGGATTTCCTGCGACACCTGACCAAAATAGGCGCACACAAAAAATACGGCGAAGAATTGAGTGATGAAATTGTTTCCCGATTAAAATTCGAAATCGATACCATCACCAACATGGGATATCCCGGATATTTTCTCATCGTACAGGATTTCATAAATGCCGCACGACAAATGGATGTTGCTGTTGGCCCCGGACGTGGTTCGGCAGCCGGCTCGGCAGTGGCATACTGCTTGGGAATTACCGATATAGACCCATTGAAATATGATTTGCTGTTCGAGCGTTTTCTAAATCCCGACCGTATTTCGATGCCCGATATCGATATCGACTTCGACGATGAAGGCCGCGACAAAGTACTCCAATGGGTAACTGAAAAATATGGGCACGAAAAAGTGGCACGTATCATTACCTACGGTACAATGGCTACAAAATCGTCCATCCGCGACGTAGCACGAGTACACAAATTACCTCTGGCAGAAGCAGACCGGCTGGCGAAATTAGTGCCCGACAGAATACCCAACGTAAAGAAAATAGACCTTCGCGCGTCCATCGATTACGTTCCCGAACTTAAAGAAGCATCAGTCAGCCCTGATCCGCTGGTGCGCGATACGCTTAAATACGCCGAAATGCTCGAAGGAAATGTGCGAAGCACCGGCGTGCACGCTTGCGGCGTAATTATCGGGCAAACCGATATTTCCGACATTGTTCCTATTAGCACCGCCGACGATAAGGAGACAAAAGAAAAATTGCTCGTAACACAATTCGAAGGCTCTGTTATTGAAGAAACGGGGTTGATAAAAATGGACTTCCTGGGACTTAAAACCCTGACTATTATAAAAGATGCGCTAACAAACATTCAAACAACGCATGGAATCAAGATAGACATCAACGCCCTTCCGTTAGACGACCCCAAAACTTATGAACTGTACAGCAACGGACAAACCACCGGCACGTTTCAGTTTGAGTCAGCCGGAATGCAGAAATACCTGAAGGAACTTCACCCAAGCAAGTTTGAAGACCTTATAGCGATGAACGCCCTTTATCGTCCGGGTCCGATGGATTACATTCCTTCGTTTATTGCCCGTAAACACGGCCGGGAAAGAATATCGTACGATATTCCGATAATGGAAAAATTTTTAGCTGAAACTTACGGAATCACGATTTATCAGGAGCAGGTGATGCTTTTGTCGAGATTATTGGCCAATTTCACACGCGGACAATCGGATGAGTTGCGCAAAGCGATGGGTAAAAAGCTGGCGGACAAGATGGCTCTGCTGAAAGAAAAATTTATTTCGGGCGGAAAATCTAACGGATACAAAGAAAAAGATTTGCAAAAAATCTGGACCGACTGGGAAAAGTTTGCAGAGTATGCTTTCAATAAATCGCATTCCACTTGCTACTCGTGGGTAGCTTATCAAACGGCCTGGCTGAAGGCGAATTATCCATCGGAATACATGGCATCGGTGTTGTCCAACAACCTGAACAACATTACCGAAATCACAAAGTTTATGGACGAATGTAAGGCGATGGGAATAAACGTGCTGTCGCCCGATATCAATGAATCGGCATTGAAATTTTCAGTGAATAAGCTTGGGCATATCCGTTTCGGGCTGGCAGCCATAAAAAATGTCGGTCAGGGAGCTGTGGAAACTGTGTTGGAAGAAAGAAAGAAAAACGGGCCGTTTAAAGATGTTTTCGATTTTGTGGAACGCATAAATTTATCGTCGTGTAACAAGAAAAGCATCGAATCGTTGGCGCTGGCAGGCGCTTTCGACTCACTTCCCGGAGTGAAACGCGAATATTTTATGGCAACGAACAGCAAAGGCGAAGATTTTCTGGAAACGCTTATTCGATACGGAAACAAGTTTCAGCAAGATAAGTATCAATCAATGAATTCGCTTTTCGGAGACGATGCATCGTTTATGATTGCCCGTCCCGAATTACCGCAGGTAGAGAAATTTTCCGATCTCGTGCGGTTGAACAAAGAGCGTGAGCTTATCGGAATTTATCTGTCGGCACATCCGTTAGACGATTACGAATTTATTCTGAACTATGTGTGTACAGCCGATTGTGCCAAACTTCAGGACTTGAGTCCGATGAACGGGAAAGATGTAAGTTTTGGCGGCTTGGTTACCAACACGAGGGAAGGACAAACAAAACGTGGAAGTCCTCAAGCACACCGCGCGTCGGACGTTCGAACGTGAT
>MVZJ01000135.1 GCA_002069095.1 Bacteroidetes bacterium ADurb.BinA174
AGCTAAACAAGTTTTTTATACCAACCGTTCGGAAGTGCAACTTTCAGACCGATGGTTGTCTTTCGATCTGAAAGGCCGTTTGCTGAGTTTCGGAATAGGAAAAACAAATCAGGGCACTCCCACATCGCGGACAAGTGAAGAATGGGTGTTTTAAATAATGCATAATTACAAAATTGAAAATTAACAATGAAGAAGTTTCTTTTTATCTTTCTGTTAATCAGCGTTTCGTTAAACGGTTTTTCGCAGGAAACGCAATATAAAACCATTACCAATATTCCGTATTACGACAACGTTAAGCAAAATTCGGATGTGTATCTTAAAGAACGTTGTGTACTCGATATCTATTATCCCGTCAACAAGAAAGATTTTGCAACCATCGTTTGGTTCCACGGCGGCGGATTAACAGGAGGAGCAAAAGAACTTCCCGATGGATTCAAAAACAAAAATATCTGCATCATCGGTGTTAATTACCGGCTATCGCCGATGGTACAAGCGCCTGCATACATCGAAGATGCTGCTGCCGCAGTGGCATGGGCATTCAAGAATATCGAAAAATACGGAGGCGATGCATCCAAAATTTTTCTGTCGGGACATTCGGCAGGTGGTTATCTTACTTGTATGATTGGGTTGGACAAAAAATACCTGGCTGCTCACGATATTGACGTCAATCGAATTGCCGGCCTTATTCCGCTCAGCGCACAAACCATTACTCACTTTAATATTCGCGAACAACGGGGAATAAAAAACACGCAACCCGTTGTGGATGAATATGCTCCGCTTTTCCACGTTCGACTTGACGCACCACCAATATTGCTGATTACCGGCGACAGAGAACTGGAATTGCTTGGCAGATACGAAGAAAACGCTTATTTTGCACGCATGATGAAAATAGCCGGACACCAAGAAACCCGATTATTGGAACTCGATGGCTACGACCATGGAATGACATATCCCGCTTTTCCGCTGGTGTTAAAGGAAGTGGAAAAAATTTTGAATAATCAAAACAAAAAATGAAAATTGAACAACTGACACATATCGACAACACTGTTTTAAAAGCATTTAAAAAACTCATTCCCCAACTCACCGGCGATCCGGAAAGATATCCTACGCGAGAAGAATTGGAGGAGGTTATTCAATCGGAAGACACATTGGTATTTGTGGCTAAAGAAAACGATGAAATTTTGGGAACAACTACATTGGCGCTTTACCGAATTCCGTCAGGAATAAAGGCGTGGATTGAAGATGTTGTGGTTGATGAATCGGCCCGTGGAAAAGGAGTTTCGGTGGCTTTGATGAATCACGCGATAGATGCAGCCCGCCAAATAGGTGTCGAAAAAGTGGATTTAACTTCGCAACCTTTTCGTGTAGCCGCCAATAATCTTTACATAAAATTGGGATTTGGATTACGCGAAACTAATGTCTATCGGTTAAAGTTCTGAATTTAATAAGTTATAAAAACAACATTTGGTGTTAATTCGCGAAAATCTTCCTGAAAACTATCACAAAAAGAACTTTAGGCATTTATGCAAATATTCATTAACAAAAATGTTCGTTCTTTTTTCGGATACGGAAATCCGATATTACACCTACACCGGAAAAAATCAATTCGCCCAAGGTTTTCGAAGAATTGCTTCAGAAATTCCTATTCCCAAGCATTATTTATCGATGCTTTACGCTCTCGCGTTAAAAGAACGACAAATTGATGAGTTCCTCAATAACTGCTCTGTAAACGACTTTTAGGTGATAACGATATTTAAAAATTGGATAACAGAAAAATATTTTCAATTTTTTTTTAATTTTTTTGACTAAAAAGAATATTTATTGATTTTTCCTACTATATTTGTCGCAGATTTTGATGTAAAATCAAAACTTTATTAACTACTAAATTAATTGGAAAATGAAAAAATTGTCATTTTTAGCCATTTTGGCGGCTATTACATTGTTTTCTTGCCAAAACAATGAGGTTCAGGAAAATTTAGACGAAACTGCTATCGCAAAAGGATTTACCTCACAAATCATTGATGGACAGTACGTTGTTATTTACAAAGACCTGGGTGCTTTGCGTTCTGCAAAAACCGACGGATTTGCAGCACCAGAAGTGGTTATGCAAGTTACACGCTCTATTTTAAACGAGTCCAACATTTCGTTTCGGGAACCGGAACAGGTTTATGGAAGTGCGTTAAGAGGGATTGCCATTAAGTTATCTGTTACAGAGGCTTCTAAGCTCAAGACAAACGAAAATGTGGCCGGGGTATATCCCGACATGATTGTAACTTTCGCATTACCGAGCGCTATGGCTAAGAAGCCTAAACCTGTTCCTCCCGGTGAATCAGTTCCTTGGGGTATTACACGTGTGGGCGGAGCAGCCGACGGTACAGGAAAAACCGCATGGATCATTGATACGGGAATTGATATGGATCACCCTGATTTGAATGTTGATCAGACAAGAGGTAAAAACTTTATCCTTACATCCGCTCTTCCCGATGACGATAATGGACACGGCACACACTGCGCAGGTATAGTTGCAGCTGTGGACAATACCATTGGTGTTATAGGTGTTGCAGCAGGAGCCACCGTAGTTCCCGTAAAAGTATTAAATAGAAGAGGTTCTGGAACATATTCACAAATTATTGCCGGCATCGATTATGTGGCAGCCAATGCCAAAGCTGGCGATGCAGCTAATCTAAGTCTCGGCGGCGGTATTTATGACCCCATCGATCAGGCAATTTTAAATCTGGGCGCTAAAGGGGTAAAAGTTGCCATTGCAGCCGGAAACGAATCGCAAAACGCCAATAATTGTTCGCCTGCACGTGTAAACGGCACTAACATTTACACGATTTCAGCTATGGGAACTGGTGATTTGTGGGCTTCTTACAGCAACTTTGGCAATCCTCCCATCGACTATTGCGCACCGGGTTCTTCCATTTACTCCACTTACAAAGGCGGAGCTTATGCAACCCTGAGTGGAACTTCTATGGCAACACCTCACGTTTGCGGAATTTTATTGTTGGGTAATATCCAAACCGATGGTTACGTACAAGGTGATCCCGATGGAAATCCCGATCCGATTGCACACAGATAAATTGAGATAAAAACAGACAAAAAAATCCTGATTGGATGATAATTAAATCTCCGATCAGGATTTTTAATTTTATACTTTTTTTCAATCAAGACGATTTTCTCCTAAATTTTAAGTAATTTTGAAACTCGAAAGCAAGTAGCAGAAAACAAAAAACAAAACATACAAATAATTGTTTGATGATACTTGTGTTACAACTATTATTGGAAGAAAATAAAAGATGGAAAATTCAAGTCGCGTTGGCTTTGACAACGAAAAATACCTGCAAGAACAAACCTCAGCCATTCTCGAACGTGTAAGCCGGTTTAACGATAAATTGTACCTCGAATTCGGTGGAAAGATTTTGTACGATTACCACGCGTCAAGAGTTTTACCGGGTTTCACTCCAAACGTTAAAATGCGTCTTCTGCAAAAAATGAAAGATCAGGTAGAAGTCATTATGTGCGTTTATGCCGGCGATATCGAACGCAGCAAAATCAGGGCAGATTTTGGTATCACGTACGACGTGGATGTGCTGAAAAGCATAGACGACCTGAAATGGTACGGAATTAATGTAGCGGCCGTTGTCATCACCCGATACGAGAAACAACCTGCCGCCGTAATTTTTAAAAACAAACTCGAACTAAGAGGCATAAAAGTTTACCTGCACTATCCAACCCGCGGTTATCCGAAAAACATCGAACTGATCGTGAGTGACGAGGGATACGGTTCCAACCAATATATTGAAACTACCAAACCCATCGTGGTGATTACCGGCCCCGGTCCGGGGAGCGGAAAACTTGCCACTACATTAAGTAATCTCTATCACGATTACAAAAAAGGTAAAAATGCCGGATACGCAAAATTTGAGACTTTCCCTATTTGGGATTTACCCATCGATCATATGGTCAATATCGCTTATGAAGCGGCAACTACCGATTTAGGCGATATGAATATGATAGATCCCTATCACCTGAAAGCTTACGGCGTGGAAGCCGCGAGCTACAATCGAGATATTGAAGCTTTCACTCTTTTGAAAGAAATCTTAACGAAAATAACCGGTAATGATTCCGTGTATATGTCTCCTACCGATATGGGCGTGAACCGAATAAGTGCAGGAATTATAGACGATGAAGTTTGTAAAGCTGCTGCTTATCAGGAAATTATCCGCAGACATTTAAGAGGGTTTGTGGATTATGCCATGGGACAAATCGGAACCGATACACTCGACCGCAATGCCGAAATTATGGAACGCGTTGGTGCTAAAGACGAAGACCGCTTGGTAGTTGAACCCGCCCGGAAAGCAGCAAGAGATGCCGAAAAGAACGGTAAGGGCTATGCTGGAATTTATTGTGGGGCAGCTATCGAACTGTGCGATGGAACCATTATTACCGGAAAAAACTCATCGTTGCTTCACGCTTCATCCGGTATGATATTAAATGCCATAAAATATTTGGCCGGGCTTCCGGATAATATGATTTTATTGCCCGAAAACATTATCGATTCGGTTACCCACCTGAAAAAAGATATCCTTAACGGAAAAAATGCCAGCCTCGACGTGGAAGAAACTCTCATCGCTTTGGCAATTAGTGCTATATCGAACCCAGCAGCACAAATGGCGCTGCAAAAGCTAACAGAACTGAATAATTGTGAAATGCATTCCACTCACATTCCCACTCCGGGAGACGAAGCCGGATTACGCAAATTAAAAATAAATGTAACCAGCGATCCGCTGTTTTCAAGTAAGCGGCTGTTTGTGAGTGAATGAACAAACAAGTAGAGACATATCCGAATGCATCTTTAGACTTGTATTAACCCACACATTCATTGCAATAAAAGAAAAAAGTATGAATAACGTGGGCTATATAACCCTAACCTTTAATACACCAACGATATTTTTTATGCGTTTTACGTTTTCATCGGTGATTTCTTCTTCCAAATCCACCATCGTATAGGCATAATCGCCGCGGCTACGATTTATCATGTTGGCAATATTGGTGCCCTGTTCCGAAAGTACGGCTGAAATCTGTCCCAGCATTTTAGGAATGTTTTTGTGTGCAATTGTTAATCGGTGCTTAACGATACTGATGCCCATATCGCAGATAGGATAATTCACCGAATTCCTGATATTTCCGTTTTCTAAAAAATCTTTGGTTTGCAATACTGCCATCACGGCGCAGTTATTTTCGCTTTCGGGTGTAGATGCGCCCAAATGCGGCACAGGAATAACTCCGGGGACATTAATCAGCTTTTCGTTGGGGAAATCGGTAACATATTCGCTTACGATCCCAGCACCTAAAGCATCAATCATGTCCTCGTCGTTTACGAGTTCGCCTCTCGATAGATTAATGATGCG
>MVZJ01000136.1 GCA_002069095.1 Bacteroidetes bacterium ADurb.BinA174
ACGCGTTCCCTTGGGAATCTTTTTGACCGTTAATAAATGATATTTAGTTGCATTTACTAATTGAATTTACGGAACAACAAGGCAATTTGGAGAACTCTTTTTTATTCAAATAGTCCTGCCTCCCAGTCACCCTGTCGAATTATTTCGTTACCCAGCGTTCGTCGTGAACTTTGTATTTTTCACCTTTCCGATAAAACAGGCTTTCTCTGGTGGGAACAAGTATGGTATAGGTTTTGCCCGATTTATTGGTCAGTTTGTCACTACGAAGCCAAGAGTTGAAATCCTTGAGTTGGGCATACGTTAATCCATGTTCTTTAGCGAACGAAACTAAATTGGGAATGGATGACGACACACTTACTTCTTTGAATTCCAAAGGTTTGTACAATTGATCGGCACGAATGATAAATCCATATTGAGCGGGATTTTCGAAAATGGTTTTAATTGCCAGCATTCGGAAATAATAACGGGTGGTTTCTTCTACCAGCCATAAATCGAGCGCTTTGTTGGTTTGCTGATTACTGAACTCATTGGTGATTCGGGCATGTCCGCCATTGTACGATAAAGCTGCGGCGCTCCACGAAGCGTATTTTTGATAAGCATCTTTGAGATAGCGACAGGCAGCGGCAGTAGATTTTTCGATATGGTAGCGTTCATCGACTTCCGATGAAACTTCCAACCCGAATCCGGGAGCCGTTCCGGACATAAACTGCCACAATCCTACGGCGCGAGCCGGCGAAATTGCCCGATGATCGAGGCTGCTTTCGATCACGGCTATGTATTTAATGTCGTTAGGAACTCCTTGTTGTTTCAATATCGGTTCAATGATAGGGAAAATGCGATTTGCACGTTTGAAAAGGAGTAGGGTGGTGGAGTGGAAATAAGTGAAACTATTGAGTTCTCGATCCATCCGCTCGCGTAAATCGTATCGGTCGAATACAATTTTTTCACCGGCAAACGTCATTTCATCGGGGACATTTACTGATGCCGTCATCGAAAGAACTTGAGGGCGTTGCTGATCTACCTTTTCCGTATCGTTATTCGACAAACTCATTATCGTTATAGCGCTTACCACTATTATTGCCGAAAGAATATATATGATATTTCGTTTCATTTATCTGTATTTTGTTTTATTTGTGTCAAATATACAACTATTTTTTCAGTATTTGCCTCTTTATCTCACGTGTGTTGTCAGAAACGTTACGGTCTTGGCGACAATATCGTCGCTTTGGTCGTAGCTCGCTTCGGTATGTCCGCCGGGATAAATATATTTTTCGTTGGGAATATTATATTGGTTGAGCGCTTGCTCCAACGTTGAGGGCTGGCTTAACGGAATAAGCTTGTCGGTATTGCCGTAAAAAGATATGGTTGGGGGAGCATTTCTTGTAATCCAATGCACAGGGCTGCCAAACGTGCTTTGTGACATTCCTGAAGGTAAATGAGCGGGGTCTGTAATGTAATTCATCCCCAAGTTGAAAATAAAGTTGTTTTTGTAAGCATCGTCACTTAAATCACAAGGGCCTACAATATTGACGGCAGCCTTTACCCGGCCGGCTTTATCGTATTTATACGAATACAGCATGGCCAGATGGCCGCCGGCACTAAGGCCAAGAAGTACAAACTCGGGTTTTATTCCAAAATCCGATGCGTTTTTAGCCATATAGTCCATCACTAAACGGATATCATCGGTTTGCGTAGGAAGCATGTATCTTACGGGACTAAAAGTTACTAATCGGTAATTCATATTAACAACGGCATAGCTTTTCAATTTAGATTGAAATGTACTGACAAATTTATCCATATCCTTTTTATCCCCGGTGTACCATCCGCCGCCGTGAATAATCAACAAAACCCGTGTATCGGCCTGACTGCGCCCTTCCGGAAGGAAGATATCTGCTTTTTGCGCTTCATCATTCCCGTAAGCTGCGTCAATTATGGTTTTAGGTTCATTTATTACTTCAAAAACCTCTTCTTGGCTACAAGCCGAAAACAATATTGCAAAAAGAAAAAATCCGAGAAATAGTTTTAACGTAAGCTTCATAACTAATCTGATTAATGTTTGGCTATCTGAACTTATACTGCTTGTGCAGGTAGATTTCCAACTTGTGATTTATTTGTTTATTACCGATTTATACATTAAAAACTTTCACAGACTTTTTGTTCATAAAACACCATGTTAAAGTCGGTTAACAAGTGTTGGAGCGTATGCAATAAAAAAGGATGAGCCATTAAGAACTCATCCTTTTTGCAATGCAATGTCTTTTATTTACTTGATTCTTTTATATCCGTAAACAGCTCTGTCGCCCAATTCTTCTTCGATACGAAGCAGTTGGTTGTATTTAGCCATACGGTCTGAGCGGCTCAACGAACCGGTTTTAATTTGTCCTGCATTGGTAGCCACAGAAATATCGGCGATAGTAGCGTCTTCGGTTTCGCCTGAACGGTGCGATATAACGCTGGTATATCCGTTGCGGTGTGCCATTTCTATGGCATTCAGCGTTTCGGTCAATGTGCCGATTTGGTTTACTTTGATAAGAATGGAGTTTGCACAACCCATTTCAATACCTTTGTGAAGGAAATCAACATTTGTTACAAACAAGTCGTCACCTACCAACTGGCATTCTTCGCCGATTTTATCGGTCAGCAATTTCCATCCGTCCCAGTCAGCTTCGTGCATTCCGTCTTCGATAGAATCGATAGGATACTTAGTGATAAGCTCTTTTAAGTATTCGGCTTGTTCAGCAGAAGTACGTTTTTTTCCGTTAGGGCCTTCAAATTTAGAATAATCGTAAACACCGTTAACATAAAATTCCGATGCAGCGCAATCGAGAGCGATTTTTACATCTTTATTCGGCTCGTATCCTGCATTTTTGATAGCTGTAAGGATGGATTCCAATGCTTCTTCGGTTCCACCGGCAAGATTCGGAGCAAAACCTCCTTCGTCTCCAACAGCAGTGCTAAGGCCTTTATCGTGAAGAACTTTCTTTAGTGCGTGGAAAATTTCAGCTCCCATGCGAAGCCCTTCTCGGAAAGAATTTGTACCCACAGGACGAATCATAAACTCTTGGAAAGCGATAGGAGCGTCGGAGTGAGAACCGCCGTTGATGATGTTCATCATAGGAACGGGCAACACGTAAGTATTTGTTCCGCCAATATAGCGATACAACGGCAAGCCTAAATAATTGGCGGCAGCTTTTGCAACGGCAAGCGAAACGCCAAGAAGAGCATTAGCTCCAAGGTTGGATTTTGTTTTTGTTCCGTCGAGTTCGAGCAATTTAGCATCTAAATGCGTTTGTTCCAAAACGTTCATTCCCAGCAATTCAGGGGCAATAACATCGTTAATATTGGTTACAGCCTTTAACACGCCTTTACCAAGGTATCTCTTTTTGTCGCCATCGCGCAGTTCCAATGCTTCGTTTTCACCTGTCGATGCACCCGATGGAACAGCCGCGCGTCCAAATGCACCCGATTCCGTTAACACATCAACTTCTACTGTAGGATTACCTCTCGAATCCAACACTTCACGTCCTAAAATACTTACAATTCTCATGTTGTTTTTGATTTTTTATATTGAATAATTTAGTTTTAAATAAATAATTGTGAAATAACCTGATTCCGAAAAATATCGGTATACAAATATAAGATTTTTTTGTTAATTTACTTTGAGTTTTGACGTTAAATAATGTTCATAAAAACCGTAAAACTTACAACGCCTGAGACTGAACCGATGCAATAAGTGCATTGAGATTCGATGTGATAAGGCGAACGGCAATTGCCATAAGAATTACCCCGAAAAATTTACGCAAAATAAAAATGCCACCCACACCCATAATTCGTTTCACCACGTCTAAATAGCGTAACACCACAAACACGAAAACGATATTCAGCGTGAGTGCAATGATGATGTTAATAGTGCTGTATTCCGCGCGCATGGCCAAAAGCGTAGTAAAAGTGCCCGGACCGGTGATAAGCGGAAAAACTACCGGTACAAGTGTAGCAGAGGTATCTCCGGTAGCGGAATCATCAATCTTGAAAATTTCTATGCCGAAAATCATTTCGATGGAGATAATTAGAATCACTAATGCTCCGGCAATGGCGAACGACGAAACATCCACTTGAAAAAGTTTGAGTATCGCTTCACCAATGAAAAGAAACAATATAAGAATGATGATGGAGTAAAGTGAAGCTTTGAAAGGCTCGATAATTTTATTCTGATTTCTCAGATTCAAGAATATAGGTACTGACCCTGTTACGTCGATAATGGCGAACAGAACCAGAAACGCGCTAATTATTTCTACAAAATTGAATCCGAACATACTGAATATGATTTTTTTTGATAACCTTTTTTTAAATCGGGTGTAAAGGTACTAAAAAAGAGCCAACTCTCAAAATGACAGGTTCGATTTTTCAATCTGGCGGGAAAGGCTACCGTATGGAAAGAATTTTGGGTGAGTAAAATTGAGGTATTTGATTATTTTGAAGGCGTTGAAGTGATGAAAAAACCGTTTTTCGAAAGCAAGTAATGTGGCGCTGTTTTGGTTGCTATCTTCGATTTCGGATAATACAGCGGTTTGTTCCGAAAATTCGATTATTGCCGGATGCAATTGTACAATTTTTTGCCGGATAAGTTCAGCATTCTGCTTAAAAAAAGATTGTCGCAAATTGAAAAACTCTTTCAATTCCAGAAAAGACTCAAAACTGTAAGTTTTCATTTGGCCGTCGGGTTCATTGATGATTTTTTGCAGCGCAGGGCCTGTACCGAACGGAATTCTGTCGGAATAGCGTGCCATCGGGTAAACGAAAACATCGTTCAGCAATTTGGTTTTTCTTAGCGCGAAAACTTTTTGCAGGAAATAGAAATCCTCGCCGCCTTGTTGCCTACCCATCCCGCCGACACGAACGTAAGCATCGGCCGCAACCGAAAATGCCGAGCCAATGGTGTGAAAATAGTACGGAAATTCAACGAAACGGAGCATTTGACTGAAATACCGGATATATTGCTCGTATTGGCGAATGGCATTTTCGAGTTGCGGGTCGTTGTTTTCCACCCGATGATGAAAATTTTGCACCGTACAGCAGAGCTTATCTATTTGCCGGTAGGCAGCGAAAATACCGGTCAAGAAATTGGGTGAAACGGTGCAATCGGCATCTAAGGAGATTATTATCCCTTCGGGATTTTGTATGTTCAGAAAATATTCTACCGCCAAATCCATTCCGATTTTTCGGGCAAGGCCTACACCAGCGTGTTTTCGGGGAAGGTTTTCGAAAATTAACGGGAAAAACCGTAACGTATCCGAATTATTTTCAGCAGCAAACCCGATAACTTCGTCGTACGTTTTTCTGTTTTGCAAAACCACTTTTTCGTTCGT
>MVZJ01000137.1 GCA_002069095.1 Bacteroidetes bacterium ADurb.BinA174
GATGCCGCCATTAAAGCGGTGAAGAAAATAATAAGTCGCGAAATGGTAATCGAAGAGTTCCTGATTCAAGCTATCAATCGCGGAAGCGATGATGTAGGAAAAGTGCATATGCAAGTGGAGCATAAAGGATTGTTATACTACGGTTTTTCTGCTAATACCGATATTGTTTCGGCATCGGTTGAAGCGTTTGTGGATGCGGTAAATAAATTTGTGGACACCCCCTAAATCCCCCAATAGGGGACTTTACGGATAGTAATAGATTAATAGTAGCCATATAATTAATAATATAGATGTTAAATAATTTTTCACAAGAAAAAAATAGACAGTCTGCCAACTTCCCTCCACAGGGGGGAAATAGGGAGGCTACTCTTTTCGACAAAATTTGGGATGCTCATGTAGTTACCGAAGTAAAAGACGGGCCAACACAATTATATATTGACCTTCATCTGGTTCACGAAGTTACCAGTCCGCAAGCTTTTTCCGGTTTGCGTTCAAGAGGACTAAAGGTTTTTCGTCCTAAGCAAACCGTATTAACTGCCGACCATAATATTCCCACGATGAATCAAGATAAGCCCATTCGTGATGAAATATCTCGCTTTCAAGTAGATACTTTGGCGAAAAACGCAAGCGAATTCGGACTTACTTATTACGGTTTGAATAATCCGAAAAACGGAATCGTTCACGTTGTTGGTCCCGAAAACGGTTACACGCAACCGGGAATGACAATTGTTTGCGGCGACAGCCACACATCTACACACGGCGCTTTTGGTGCAATAGCTTTTGGTATAGGGACGAGCGAGGTGGAAATGGTTTTATCATCGCAGTGCATCCTTCAAACGCGCCCGAAAACGATGCGCATCAACTTTGAAGGTGAGCTCAACAAAAATGTGGGAGCCAAAGACATGGCTTTGTATATGATTTCGCAACTTTCCACAGGTGGCGCAACGGGCTATTTTGTTGAATATGCCGGACAAGCCGTTCGCAATTTAAACATGGAGCAACGAATGACATTGTGTAATTTGAGTATCGAAATGGGCGCTCGCGGCGGACTTATCGCTCCCGACGAAACAACTTTTAATTATGTAAAAGGACGAGAATATGCTCCGAAAGGCGAAAAATGGGACGAAGCGTTGGCATATTGGAAAACATTAAAATCGGACGAAGGTGCGGTATTCGATAAAGAAAT
This sequence comes from Bacteroidetes bacterium ADurb.BinA174, assembly GCA_002069095.1. GTDB lineage: Bacteria > Bacteroidota > Bacteroidia > Bacteroidales > Dysgonomonadaceae > Petrimonas. The sequence continues at coordinate 1,187 of MVZJ01000137.1, forward strand.
CACTTTTGATGCTTCCGAGATTAAACCCATGATTACTTACGGAACCAATCCCGGTATGGGAATGCCAATTGACGGAACAATTCCCGAACTGTCGGAAATTGATGAAGTGAGTAGGGTTTCGTTTGAGAAATCGTTGAAATATATGGGATTTACGCCCGGTCAAAAATTAGAAGGAGTAACGATAGATTATGTCTTTTTGGGCAGTTGCACCAATGGACGAATCGAAGATTTTCGCACTTTTGCCAACTATGTTAAAGGGAAAAAGAAAGCCGACAACGTAACCGCCTGGTTGGTTCCGGGAAGCTGGCAAGTACGCAAGCAAATCGAAAACGAAGGATTGGACAAAATTTTAACGGAAGCAGGTTTTGAATTGCGTCAGCCCGGATGCTCGGCTTGTTTGGCGATGAATGAAGACAAAGTTCCTGCCGGAAAATACGCGGTTTCTACATCGAACCGAAATTTTGAAGGACGTCAAGGTCCCGGCGCTCGCACCATATTGGCAAGTCCGTTAGTTGCTGCTGCTGCCGCCGTAACAGGAAAAATAACTCAACCGTAATTCAAGATAAAAACAGATTATTATGGAGAAATTTCAAACATTAACATCAACATACGTTCCGCTACCTATCGAAAACGTGGACACCGACCAAATAATTCCTGCTCGTTTTTTAAAAGCCACTACTCGTGAGGGTTTTGGAGATAATCTTTTCGCCGATTGGCGATACGATAAAAACGGAGCTCCTAAATCGGACTTTGTTTTAAACAATTCCACTTATAGTGGCGAAGTATTGGTTGCCGGAAAGAACTTTGGTAGTGGAAGTAGTCGCGAACATGCCGCCTGGGCGATTGTAGGATATGGTTTTAAAGTGGTTGTTTCGAGCTTTTTTGCCGATATTTTTAAGAATAATGCCCTGAATAACGGCTTGTTGCCCGTTGTAGTGAGCGAATCTTTTTTGTCGGAACTGTTTGAGATTGTGATTAAAAACCCGAAAGCAACCGTAACGGTAAATTTGGGAAAGCAGATTATTACAAATAATTCAACCGAAAAATCAGAGTCGTTCGAGATAAATCCCTATAAAAAAGAATGTTTGTTGAAAGGGTTAGACGATATCGATTTCTTACTTTCCAATAAAGACAAGATAGAAGAATACGAAAAGAATCGTCTTTTTGTGTATTAAAATAGAGTTTGAGATATCAAAATATGGAAAAGCGGAAAATCGAAATAATGGACACAACGCTACGCGACGGAGAGCAAACCTCCGGCGTATCGTTTGCAGCACAGGAAAAAGTCAGTATTGTTCGTTTGCTCATCGAAGAGCTAAAAGTGGATAGGGTAGAAGTGGCTTCGGCGCGTGTCTCGGAAGGTGAATTTCAGGCTGTTCAAAGAATGACGCAATGGGCTGCCACGCACGGGCATCTTCATAAACTTGAGGTTCTTGGGTTTGTTGATGGCGGTGCATCGTTGCAATGGATTTCTCAAGCCGGCTGCAAGGTTGTAAACCTGCTGACTAAAGGCTCGCTGAAACATTGCAAATTTCAGTTGCGAAAAACGGCAGAGGAGCATTTGAACGATATTAAAGCCACCATCGCAATAGCTCAAAAATTGGGTTTAACGGTAAATGTTTATCTGGAAGATTGGTCGAATGGTATGCGCGAATCTAAAGATTATGTTTTCCGTATCATGGATGGATTAAAGAAATTGCCTATCGCTCGTTTCATGCTTCCCGATACACTTGGTATTCTTAATCCGGATGAAGCGGGAAAGTTTTGTGCTGAAATGATTGAGCGTTATCCCAATCTGCATTTCGACTTCCATGCACACAACGATTACGATTTGGCTGTCGCCAATGTATACGAAGCGATAAAAGCGGGAGTACATGGTGTCCACACTACGGTAAACGGACTTGGCGAACGTGCAGGAAACGCTCCTCTGACAAGCGTTATAGCGCTAATTCATGACCACATGAAGCTGCAAACCAATGTTGATGAATCCAAATTGTACAATGTGAGCAAGGTGGTAGAAAGTTATTCCGGTGTGCGTATTCCCAATAATAAGCCTGTTATCGGCGACAATGTTTTCACGCAAGTGGCCGGAGTTCATGCCGATGGCGACAAAAAGAAAAATCTGTATTTCAACGATTTAATTCCCGAACGATTTGGCCGATCGCGTGAGTACGCGTTGGGTAAAAATTCAGGGAAAGCCAATATTTTAAAAAATTTGGAGTTGCTGGGCATCGATCTCGATGATGAATCGGCAAAAAAAGTTACTGCACGCATTATTGAATTAGGCGACCAAAAAGAATTAGTCAGTCCCGACGAACTTCCGTATATCGTATCGGATATTCTGAAAAACGGAATCGAAAATCAGGATATTCAAATCCTCAACTATTCGCTAAACCTTACCGATGGAATGCGCCCTACCGCAACTGTAAAAATATCCATTCGGGGTGAGGTTTATCAGGAATCGGCCGCGGGAGAAGGTCAATATCACGCCTTTTCGAAAGCGATGTATAAGATTTATAGAAACTTAGATAAACCTACGCCTGAATTGCTCGATTATGTGGTTGTTATTCCTCCCGGTGGAAAAACAAACGCATTGGTTCAAACTATTATCACGTGGAAATTTGAAGGAAAAGTGTTTAAAACAAGAGGATTGGACGTAGATCAAACGGCCGCGGCAATTAAAGCGACTATAAAAATGTTGAATATGATTGAAAAAGGGAGCATTCCTACATTAAATAATTTGAATTTACCGTAATAATAAATCCGATATAAAAAAGATGAATATTTCAAAACATAATAAAGAAATGCGTATAGCTGTTTTGCCGGGCGACGGAATTGGTCCGGAAATTATGGAACAAGCTCTTAAAGTAACGCGTGCGGTGTGCGAAAAATTCGGACATAACGTGGTTTTTAAAGAGGGAATTGTGGGTGCCGGTGCCATTGACGCCGTTGGAGACCCTTATCCTGCCGAAACTCACGAACTGTGTATGCAAGCCGATGCGGTTCTTTTCGGAGCAATCGGACATCCGAAATATGATAATGACCCAAATGCCAAAGTACGTCCGGAGCAAGGTTTGCTTCGCATGCGAAAACAGTTGGGATTGTATGGAAATATTCGTCCCGTGATGACTTTCCCTTCCCTGATTCACAAATCGCCACTTCGCAAAGAGTTGATTGAGGGAGCCGATTTTGTTTGTATTCGTGAACTTACGGGAGGAATGTATTTCGGTCGCCCGCAAGGACGAAGCGAAGATGGAAACACTGCTTACGATACCTGTGTTTATACGCGTGAAGAGATAGAGCGTATTTTGCATCTGGCGTACAAATTTGCCGGACAACGCCGAAAAAAAGTTACGGTAGTAGATAAAGCCAACGTGATTGCCACTTCTCGTTTGTGGCGACAAATCGCGCAAGAATTGGCTCCGCAATATCCCGATATCGAGACCGATTATTTGTTCGTGGATAACGCTGCCATGCGAATTATTCAATACCCGAAGAGTTTCGATGTGTTGGTTACGGAAAATCTTTTCGGAGATATTTTAACCGATGAAGCATCCGTAATTACAGGGTCGTTAGGTATGTTGCCTTCGGCATCTATTGGTATTCATACTTCGTTGTTCGAACCCATTCACGGTTCCTATCCGCAAGCCGCCGGAAAAAATATCGCCAACCCGATTGCGATGATACTTTCTGCTGCACTTATGTTTGAATACGGATTTAATTTGTTGGAAGAGGGTGCTGTTATACGAAATGCGGTAAATGCAAGTTTAGAAGCGGGAATCGTTACGGAAGATATTGCAGAAGGCGGAAAAGCGTATAAAACAAATGAAGTAGGTGATTGGATTACGAATTTTATAAAGAGCCAAGATTAAAGAACAAAGAACCAAGATTCTAACCCTACCCCCACTTCGTGGGTACTTCCCTTTATCAAAAGGGAAGAGTTGAGAATTGGAACTTTGGTGTTAGATAAAAATATGACCTGCGCAACTGTCCCCTTTAACAAAGGGTATAGCCTGTCCCGAAGTATTTCGGGAAGCGAAGCGAAGGGATTATAATGCTGAGTATGAATAATAAAGATAGAAATTCACTTCGAAGTGCCACTTCCACCCAAGGGCGACGCATGGCGGGTGCCCGTGCTTTATGGCGTGCCAATGGAATGATGCGCGAACAAA
>MVZJ01000138.1 GCA_002069095.1 Bacteroidetes bacterium ADurb.BinA174
GAATATCATCAAAAAGAATGTGTACCAGCTTATAATCCGCACGAACAAAAATTCCTGAAGCTTCTGACTTGCCCTTTACTTCCGAAGCAGTTTTCATTTCAAACCACTCCAGCGCTTTTTTCGAAGCGCTTAAAAAATCGGAATAAGAAAATGGTTTTAACAGGTAATCAAGGGCATTTACCTTATATCCATCCAGAGCGTATTCGCTGAATGCGGTTGTGAAAATAATCCGCGTGTTTTTATCCAAAAAACGGGCAAATTCCATACCGTTTACTTCCGGCATTTGAATATCGAGAAATATTACGTCAATTTTTTCGTCAGGCATATTTTTCATTGCCTGCACAGCGCTGGAATGTTTCCCCGTCAGTTTAAGAAAAGGAGTTTTTTGCACATAAGAATTAAGTAATTCCAGTGCAAGAGGTTCATCGTCAACTATCCAACAATTTAGTTTCATGACGTTTTTGATGTTTGTTATTTGACGTTTGATGCTTGCCATCTGTGGCTAGTTCAGTTTTCATTCAATCGCTCCAGTAAACTTCTCAACTTTTTAAATTTCTATTGTCTTTGTTCCTTACTCTTCTTTCGTGTCAATAATCAATGTGGTGGAGTAGGTGTTGTTCTCAATTTCGGAATGCCACTTATATCGTCCTGGATAAATCACTTCTAATCGTTTTTTAACCAGTTCCAATCCGATTCCACTGCCGCTTTTATCTTCTTCCGACTTGGGATAATAACTGTTTCTGGAAATAAATTCTACTTTTCCATCCGGTGTCTCAAATAACGAGATATCAATAAACGATGGCTTATCGCCACTGACTCCATGCTTAAAGGCATTTTCAATCAAAGATATAAAAATTAACGGTGCAATGGGTGTGTCGCTGTTTGTTTTTGTTGAAAGTTTTGTATTAAGTTTTACATTATCGGCAAGTCTGATCCGCATCAAATCCACGTAATTTTTAATAAAATCTACTTCCTGATGCAAGGGCACAAGCAGTTTATCGTTATCGTACAAAATATGTCGCAGTAATTTACTCAAGTCAACTATTGCCTGCTGTGCTTTGGAAGGATTAAATTCTATGAGTGCATAGATATTATTCAGAGTGTTTAGCAAAAAATGTGGGCTGACCTGATTTTTCATGTTTTGCAGTTCAGCTTCCGATTTTGCTTTTTCCAACTCTTTCTTTTCGTTTTCCACTTCAAACCAACGGAATGTCATTTTCAGAGCAATACTTAATCCAACCATGGTTACCAGTGTGGTTAAGTTTCTTATGGTGAACAGCCATGGCGAAGGCCTGAACCTGCGACCCATGCGGCGTGGCATATTTTCCGGGTTAATCAGCTTTATCAGATCATTACCGAAATGCATTAAAATTGCTGCTCCAACAATCAATAACAGATTGTATATTATATACTCTTTTGTTTTTCCTCTGAATAAAAAACGTTTTATCAGCAAAAAATAATTAACATAAAAAACCAAAAGTAACCCTAATGTATCGGGTGTAGAACGCATGAACAAATCCCATCGAAAAAGTCTTTCTCTGTCGATAAAAAAATAGGGGGCAACCACAATCATACTCCACAAAAGAATATGCACAGTAATGATTGCGTATGTGTTTGTTGCACTATTTTTGATAGATTTTTGCATTTTTAAGTTAATTTGAAGTTAAAACATTCCTCCTGGAGGACGACCACCACCATGACCACCACCACGACCACCGCCATAACCACCACCGGGTCCTCTTCCGGGTCCATGTTGAGGCATCATGTCTTCTTGGGTAGCTCCGCCTTTGAAAATATTGAAACGATAAACAAAATGTACCATAAAATAGGTAGTGAGCGTATTGGTTGTTGTGTCGCGAATATAATTAGAAGTAACAGATCTGCTGATGTTACTGCGTTGTTGCAGGATATCGTATATCTTTAAACGGATAGTACCGTTCTTTTGTTTAAATAATTGTTTCTGGATAGAAGCATTCCATAGCCATTCGTCTTGCGTAAAACCATCGGCATAACCGGAGTTGGTGCTGTAGTTGATATCGCTTTCAATTGATATATCCAAGGGCAGATAAATGGTTGTGTTCGCATTTCCGCCATAATTTATGAACTCTTGGTCACGTTGTCCTTCTAAACTGTTTTTTACCTTGTTGTAGTTAATATTCCCACGAATTCCAAAGTCTAACACATCCGATCTGTAATTCAATCCTAATGTCTCACCTAAATTCATTCTACGGCTCAAATTCTTTTCCAGATTGGAGAATCCGTTTGAGTGATTATAGCTGGTAAACGACATTGAAAAGATAGAGAATTTAATATTCTTTAATGGAAGGTTCAACATCATTCGGCCATTGGCACTCCAGTTACCGGTCACGTTCTCGTATGTGGTTTCTCTGCGTCCTGTTGCTCTGTCAGTCATAGTGGATGAAACTATGTCGTTAGTAAGGTAGCGAATATCGCCAAAGAAGCCTATAGACTGATTTTTTTCAGGGTTGAAATTCTGATAACGAAGATTTAGTCTATGTTCAAATGACGGCTTCAAATCCGGATTTCCGTAGGTTATGTTCAAAGGATTTGAAACATCCACAACCGGAGACAATTGCGTAACCGAAGGTTGATCGGTATTCCCGAAGTATCTGAGCCTTAAATTATGCTGGCGTGTCCATCGATAGTTGAATTGTGCCATAGGGGCATAATTGATAACATCGCGGGTGAAGTCATTAATCTTGTTTTCACCAATAAAAGTTTTGCTTTGTGAACTTGAAGGCTGCATTGAAAAACCGATGGTGTAATCGTATTTTTCACGAACCGATTGAAAATTAAGTTCAACTTCCTGATTAGTGAAATTATTTTCTAAACGTTTGCTGTACTTTTCATCTAAAACCGTGTAATTCCCGTCTGCATCTTGAATGCGGGTATCTCTGTTTGATTCTGAAATGTTTTGACGATACTGATAGGCAAGCTGAAGAGCGTTGTTGTTGCCCAACGGCTCAACATAGGATAAGTAACCACGCCAGTTTTTGGAGTCGCTGGTGTTTACGAAACGTTGGTCAATAATATCATCGGGTTTGGTTCCGTTGTAAAAAGTACTGGAAAGGTTTGTCCCTCTATTTTCGGAATCAGACATTCCACCTCGTAGCTGAATGCTCAAAATTCGGCCTTTTTTACCCAGCGTACGACTAATATCTAAACGCGCAGACAGGTTTTTCCCATCTCCTTCGGAGTTATATTTCGAATTACCGTGATTAATAGTATCATTTATGGTTTCTGTAGTCGTTAAAAAATCGCCAAAATCAGTTCTGCGGTTATTATTAACCGAACCCTGCGGATTGAAAATAATTCTTGTCAGTGTGTCTGGTGTCCACTCCATACGCAAATCCATATTGAAATTTTGGCTGTAATTGTTTCTTGAGTTATTTTCGTCTTCGATCGTATTGCCACTACTAAGAATATTCTGTGTATGGGTTTTAGAGAGTGTGTTATTGTCGGTTTGTCCGTATCGGAGGTTTCCACCGAGTTTCAGGTTGCTGGTGAATTGCTGGCTGAAATTAACACCTATATTTCCCGATGTGGTTATACCACTTCGTCCGCCAAAAGACATTCCTCTACCTCCACCACCACCACTACCAAACATCGATGATGCCAAATCTGAGAATCCGGCATTATTGGTATTATTAAAACCACCCAAAGCAGTATATTGATTTTTGTCTTTCATGTAGTTAAACATCGCATTTCCTTCGTATCGGTCTTTTGTTCCATACCCCACAAATGCGTTTCCAAACAATCCTTCCTTCATTCCGGGTCTGACCATCAGATTGATAATGGTTTCTTCATCGCCATCGTCAAAACCGGTCATTTCTGCCATATCGGTTCTTCTGTCAAGCACTTGTAGTTTTTCAACCATTCTAGCCGGCAGGTTTTTTGAAGCCACTTTCGGATCACTACTGAAAAACTCTTCACCATCGACCATAATTTTCTTTATTTCACGACCATTTACGGTTATTTTTCCATCCTTATCCACTTCAATTCCGGGCATCTTCTTCAAAAGTTCTTCCAGAATAGCACTTTCGGTAACTTTATACGAATCGGCATTATATTCAATCGTATCGCCTTTCACAACAATTTCGGCAGCTTTAGCGGTTACTATGGTTGCATCGAGAAGAATATTATCTGTTCCGAGTTCAACAGTTCCCAAATTTGCGGTTGTATTTGAATTGCTGAGCGAAACGTTTCGGTAAAAATCGGTATATCCAATGTATGTAACGTGAACAATATAGTTTCCATACGGCAAAGAAATGGAAAAATTCCCTCCGTTATTGGTTGCCACGCCGTTGATATAAACACTATCTCTTTGTTGTAAAATGCGAACATTAGCTTGTGCAACGGGATTTTTTGTTTCTTGATCGATAATTTTTCCGGTAATTTTTCCGTTATTTTGAGCGAAGATTAAGACACCCGTCAACAATAGTCCGATAAATAAAGCAAATCTTTTCATACGAGTAATATTTTTTACTTGATTTTGGTACTAATTTGTAAATTCATAATCAAAATCGTAGCAAAATTAATCTGGCGCCACTTCGATAACAAATGAAATAGACAAATACGCAAATTATATCGACGAATTGACAGAAATAAGGGAAGAAAGGTTTGCCTAATAGAATTTATTTATACCTTTGACGAGGAAAATCAAAATCTTATTAAAAATGTTAAAATCTTTAAAAAACGAAGATTGGACAGCTACGCTTATCGGTGGAGTGATTCTGTTGCTTGTTGTGTTGCTGCCGAATTTCATGAAAAATCCGTATGTTTTATTCGGTGTAATTGCCCTTTTATCTTATCTGGGGTATCTTTTCATGGGTAATAAGGATAAAGGAGGTTTTTTTCTGTCGTTTATCGTTATTTACGCACTTGTTTTGCTGGCCAATTGGATTACCGATATTGCTTTTGTGAAGAAAATGGGACTGGAATCGGTTTTTTTCTCGGTACTTATCGGGTTGACAGTGAGAAATACGATTGGATTGCCCAAATGGATGGAACCTGCCGTACGTAGTGAATATTACATAAAAGCCGGTTTGGTAATTTTGGGTAGTAGCATACTTTTTGGCGAAATAATGAGAGCAGGCAGTCTGGGTATGGTTCAGGCTATAATTGTGGTTCTCAGCGTTTGGTATTTCAGTTTTTGGGTTTCGCGCAAAATGGGTATCGATTCTGAAATGTCGATGATGCTTTCGAGTTCAGTCTCTATTTGTGGGGTTTCGGCTGCCATAGCCACT
>MVZJ01000139.1 GCA_002069095.1 Bacteroidetes bacterium ADurb.BinA174
AACAAAATTACAAAACAAAAAGTACTGACAATCATAATCAATTGACTCTCTTTGATTTATAACCGGACAGTAGTGCTATTTAATACACTTGAAAGCTATAAGCACCGCCATTTCGGGCGGAAGTCGGGTGTGTTAGTTTTTACGGCAGGCGAATAAATCGCCTACGGTTATGTAAATTCGACTTTCCAAGCCTTTGCTTAAATAAGCATATTTATTAGGATGCTGTATCAGTTATGTTTTTTTTCAATAAACCTTAGCATAGACAATTAAGATACCGAATTTAATATTATTACTTTATTCTAAATTTCTATTCAAAATGCACTTTCTTATCTTTCAATCATAGATTAAATTTATATTAAGAACATTTTTATATCATTATTGTTATAAGTAGCAGAGAAAAATTATTGTTTGACAATACTTAACTTATATCGAAACTCAAAAATATGAACATAAAAATATGAAACAAAAAAGTTTAGAACAATCGATCAAAGATAGAAGAACGTATTATCAATTAAGTAATCAATCCCCTATTTCTGATGAAGAAATACAAAAAATAATTGAGCACGTGGCTTATTGGGCACCGTCGCCTTTCAATTCGCAATCGACGAGAATGGTGTTGCTGTTGGGCGAAAATCACAAAAAAGTATGGGAACTCACCAAGTCCGAATTAAAGAAGATAAGCAAATCGGAAGAGGGTTGGAAGAAAACCGAAGAAAAAGTGAACAACTCTTTCCTTGCCGGTTACGGTACGGTGCTGTTCTTCGAAGATATGTCGGTAGTGAAAGGATTGCAGGATAAGTTCCCAAGTTATACCGAAAAATTCGCACAATGGAGCGAGCATTCGTCGGCTATTGTACAAGTTCTTACGTGGATGGCGTTGGAAAACGAAGGTTTTGGCGCATCGCTGCAACATTATAACCCGCTTATCGATGAAGGAATTCAACAGGAATGGGGCATAAGCAAAGACTGGAAACTGATCGCTCAAATGCCTTTCGGCATTCCGGCGGGCAAACCGGGCGAAAAGACGCACGAACCATTAGAAAAAAGAGTGTTGGTGTTTAAGTGATTTTATTATCGAAAAGATTTTTAATGGGTGTGAATTAAATCGCATCCATTTTTTGTGATTTAACCCACGCTATTCACGCTTTCAGCTTTATGTGGATGCAAGGCGTGAACCTTGCGGCGGTATAGCGGACTATTTCAAGAGGATTAAAAGGTAACAAAGGTGTGAAGAAAAAGCAAGCAATTCCCAAACGAGTGTCAAGTCAAGAGTTCCGAATATTGAGTTTCGAAAACTCCGCTTATTCAAATTTACAAAATACGATATATGTCATTTTAGATATGAGATATGAGACATAAAAATTATAAAGTGTTGGATTTAGGATGTGGAAAAGGCGTTGTTTCAATTAATTAATTAATATAGCTAAGCAAACGCACAACAAAGTGTATATGCCATAAGTTTCGTTTTGTGTGAAGCACGTGAAATGAAACCAATGTTGAACTTAACCGTTCTAATTTGTAGCAGTTTTTTTGTTATGGGGTTAAACTAATTCGATGCTGCCATTTTTTCGATTTATTATAACGTAAAGAGTTAAATATCTATGCAACTTTTAGTATCTTTGCGCGTTAAATCGTAAAACCACTCAAATAATTAAAAAATGAATCTAAAAAGAACAATTATTTCTTTATTTTTGCTTTTTATACTGTCTCAGGCATTCTCGCAAAATGTCATCAGTTGGAAATTCAGTTTGCAGGATAAAGGAAACGGCGAAGTAGAATTAGTTGCCGATGCTACCATACAACAAGGATGGCACATGTACGACTCCAAAATTCCCGATAACGGGCCCTACCCTACATCGCTGAGTTTCGATGAAATAAAAGGAGCTGAAGCTGTTGGCAATTTTCAGGCCGTCGGTAAGCAGGCAACGGTGAAGTTCGATGAAGTTTTCGGAATGAATATCGGAACGTTTGATAACTCCGCTAAATTTGCTCAACGCCTGAAAATTACCGATAAAAACAACTTTTCCATAAGCGGTGATGTACGTGCTCAGGCGTGTGACGACAAGAGCTGTACTCCTCCGCTGCCCAACGAGTTTTCTTTTAAATCGACGGATTTACCCAAAACGGTTACCGTAGCTGCATCAGCCGGTGAAGCCGAAACTCCGGGAGCGGTTATTGTTCCGTTAGAGAACCTTTCGCCGGATTCATCGGTAGCATCCGCTCCTGTAACAGCGACGGTTGAAGTTGACAAAGAACTGCTTTGGACGCCCGTAACCGAAGAATTAAACTCGTTCGGTTCGCAAAACGACGGCGGTTCATCACTGTGGAGCATTTTCCTGAAAGGATTGTTGTGGGGCTTTGCCGCCTTGATCACGCCATGCGTTTGGCCAATGATCCCCATCACCGTAAGTTTCTTCTTAAACAGAAATAAAAAAGTCCGCAAAAAAGCCGTTGCCGACGCAGCCGTTTATGGAGTTTCCATTATCATTATTTACGTTGCGCTGGGATTACTGATCACCGCTATTTTTGGTGCAAGCGCACTTAACAGTTTGGCCACCAGCGCTGTGTTCAATCTCATTTTCTTTGCATTGTTGCTCGTTTTCGCGATGTCTTTCTTAGGCGCGTTCGAATTGGTGCTTCCAGCATCATGGACAAATAAAATGGACAGCAAGGTGGACAGCACATCGGGTTTGATAAGCCTCTTTTTTATGGCTTTCACACTCGCGCTGGTTTCTTTCTCTTGTACCGGCCCGATTATCGGATGGCTGCTGGTTGAAGCTGCCACTCAGGGAAGTTATCTCGCTCCGGCTATCGGAATGTTGGGTTTTGCCATCGCTTTGGCCATTCCTTTCACGTTATTCGCTATTTTCCCGTCGTGGTTGAAAACATTGCCCAAATCGGGAAGTTGGCTCAACTCGGTGAAAGTGGTGCTCGGTTTTATTGTGTTAGCCGTTTCGCTGAAGTTCTTATCGGTAGCCGATTTATCGAATGGATGGGGAATTCTTAATCGCGATATCTTCCTGATTATCTGGATAGTTATTTTCGGCATCTTAGGATTTTACCTGCTTGGAAAACTTAAATTTCACGGCGATAGCGATGTGTCGCACGTAACCATTCCGCGGTTGTTCTTATCGATATTCTCGTTCGCTTTCGCCATATATTTGATTCCGGGATTATGGGGCGCACCGCTTAAACCCATAAGTTCCATTTTGCCTCCTTTATCCACGCAGGATTTTAAATTAAACGAAGTGACTCTCAACACCGTTTACGATGATTATGAAACCGGAATGGCCGCAGCTATTCAATCCGGAAAACCGGCGTTGGTTGCTTTCGGTGGACACGGATGCGTGAATTGCCACAAAATGGATGCCACTGTTTTGGTGAATGAACAGGTGAAAGGACTTATCGATAACGAGTTCATATACATTACACTGATGACGGACGAAAGAGCCAAACTGTCCGAAATTATGGAAGTGAACGAGAACGGAAGAATAACAAAACTAAAAACAGTTGGCGACAAATGGAGTTATCTGCAACGACACAAATTCGGCGCACAATCGCAACCGTATTACGTGATCCTTGACCACTCCGGCAAACCTGTTGCACCGTCACACGCTTTCGATGAAAATATAACTAATTACGTGAATTTCCTCGAAATTGGATTACGGAATTTCAAGAAATAAAACCTTTATCGAAGAGACGTTGCATGCAACGTCTCTATAATTTTTTATATGAACACCCGACAACAAAAATTAGAAGCATTCGGACGATTGCTCGACATCATGGACGAACTGCGCGAAAAATGTCCTTGGGACAGCGTGCAGACCAACGAAAGCCTTCGGGCAAACACCATCGAAGAAACGTACGAACTGGCGGAAGCCATTATTAATAACAGCGACGACGAAATAAAAAAAGAACTCGGCGACTTATTGTTACACGTGGTTTTTTACGCAAAAATCGGCGAAGAAAAGCAGGCATTCGATATTGCCGATGTGTGCAACACCATCTGCGACAAGCTTGTTTTCCGCCATCCGCACGTCTTCGGAAATTTACAAGCCAACTCGGCCAGTTTTGTGGAAAAATCGTGGGAACAGATCAAACTGAAAGAGAACGGCGGAAACAAAACCGTACTCGAAGGCGTTCCATCTGCCCTACCCTCACTTGTGAAAGCATATCGCATTCAGGATAAGGCTCGTAACTCGGGATTCGACTGGAACAAACGCCACGATGTATGGGATAAGGTAAAGGAAGAAATTAGTGAACTTGAAGCTGAAATAGAAAACTTAAATGAAGACAAGACCGAAAAAGAATTCGGAGATGTGCTTTTCAGTATTATAAATGCCGCACGACTCTACAAAGTGAATCCCGATAACGCACTGGAACGGACCAATCAGAAGTTTATCTACCGGTTCAATTACATGGAAAAGAAAGTGAAGGAACAGGGACTTTCGCTGAAGGACATGACACTGGAAGAGATGGAAGAAATCTGGCAAGAAGCAAAGCGTGTTTCGGGGAAGTAAGATTGAAGGACAAAGACAGACGACAAAAGATTTATAGATTATTAGATTATTTACGATTTATTTTACATATTACGAATCATTAACCGTTTCAATATTTGAAACACGAAATTAACATCCCAAATATGAAAAATTTACTTTGCCCTAAATGTAAAATCCACCAGTTTTATCTGCTTAACGCCGCAGGCGACCGATTGGTGGTAACCGTTACCGAAGACAAACAAATCCACCCGATTCATGAAAACGAATCGCTGGATGGATTTGATACTTCCGTGTTGTATTGTTTAGGCTGTTCGTGGAAAGGAACAGTTAATAACCTGGTGTAATTATTTTCCCAGTCTCCAGCGCGATAAAATTTTTCTTCGTTTCGGAAAAATTCCGTTCTGCTTTGTGCGCACATCTTCCACCACATAAAAAATATTCTGGTCGAAATCGATAAGCGTACGCTCAAGAGTCTTCATTTGATTGCGATCGATGACGGTTTCAATAATGTCCACTTCATTGGTAGATCCTTTGCCGTGCGTCATTGTGGCGCCGAAATTTATCTTATTCAGTATTTGCACCAAATCCGATATTATCAGCGGGGGCGTTTACGTATTCGAATCCGGTAGCAATTGAGATGATTGCATCCCCTGCATCAATCAGGTCTTCAACTTTTCCGGCACCGTTTCGCCTGATAATACGGGCAACCGTACCCACC
>MVZJ01000140.1 GCA_002069095.1 Bacteroidetes bacterium ADurb.BinA174
CCGCCACTACGGACGAAAGTTTTCAATTTCATTTTGACTAAAAATAACTGTTTTTGAGAAGCAAATTTTAGTGCTTTATTTTTTAAACTTTACTAAATCCATGATTAAGCAGCATGAAATCAATTACACCGACTGTTTTTTTGTGAAAAATGACAGTTGAATTTTTCTTTTTTTGTAGTTTTGTAAAAATAATTATGGAACTATGGAAAAACAAGTCGAAAAACTAGTTAGGATTTTTAATCTTCGTTCGGAATTAGAAAACTACGAAACCATTCATGCTGAAATAGAAAAAGGAATTCAGTTCAGGGGAACAAATCTGTGGATTCTAATGTTCGCTATCGTTGTAGCATCCGTGGGATTGAATATGAATTCTACCGCCGTAATTATAGGTGCCATGTTAATTTCTCCGCTGATGGGGCCAATTAATGGGATGGGGTATAGCCTGGCAACTTACGATTTTTATCTATTCAGACGCTCAGTCAAAAACTTAATATATGCTGTAGGAGTTAGTTTGCTGACATCGGCACTATATTTTTTCATCTCTCCGATAAATGAGGCACATTCGGAACTGTTGGCCCGGACAAGTCCCAGCATTTATGATGTGTTAATCGCATTTTTTGGCGGATTGGCCGGAATTGTGGCCATCAGCAGTAAACTAAAAGGGAATGTTATTCCCGGTGTTGCCATAGCTACAGCGCTTATGCCGCCCATTTGTACTGCCGGATACGGATTGGCTACCCTGCAATTTAACTTTTTTTTCGGAGCGTTATATCTTTTTGCCATTAATACGGTTTTCATTGCTTTTGCATCGTTGGTTGTTTGCCAATATCTGAAACTTCCCATCAGAAATATTGTTGACCCCAACAGAAAGAAGCAGGTAAATCGCGCACTTACGGCAATAATACTTGTTACGGCAGTTCCAAGTATTTATTTTGGATATCAACTGGTACAAAATGAAAATTTTAATCAGAATGCCGAGCATTTTATCAATCAGGTATCTGTAGTCGAAGGAAATTATCTACAAAAAAGCAGCATAAATCCATCAAATAAAAATGTGGAACTGGTTTATAGCGGATACGGGCTTACGGAAAGACACATCGATTCCATTAAGCAAGTTGCTCTTTTTAATAAAGTGGATACGGCAAAATTGAAAATAAACCAAGGATTTAAAGCTTCTTTTGTGCAGGAAAACGCAAGAAGATATCAATCGGAAACGGAAATCCTGAATAACAGATTAAATGCCACTACATTTGCCTTAAAACAATCGGAAAACAGAATAGACAGCATTCGAAATATACCGGCTTTTGGAGAAAAACTGTTGGCCGAAATAAAACCTCTTTATCCGCAAATAAGAGGATGTTCCTACACAGAGACCTTTTCTTATTATACTCAAAACGACAGTATAGTCCGAAGCAACAGGGCTCCACTGGTTATTTTTTCTTTGCCAAGGAATGCCCTGCGCACAGCCGATAAAAACAAAATAGAAGAATGGCTCAAAAAAAGATTAGGCAAGCAGGATGTGATTCCATATTTTGAAGAAATACGATGAAATAAAAAAAGGATATAACTTGTAAAAGCTATATCCTTTTTTAATGAGCCACAAGCGAGATTCGAACTCGCGACCGACGCGTTACGAATGCGTTACTCTACCTACTGAGCTATTGTGGCAACGTTTCGGGTTGCAAAATTATAAAAAATAACCAAAACGGCGAGCAATATCTTAAATATTTATCGCGTAACATTCATTTATAGTTGAAAACATTATCGTGTGAAGCGTGTTAAATCCAATTCCCAAAACGAATCTTTATCGAAAGCATACAACTTGTTGTTTGCTACGAACATATTGGGTGATGCCCGAAACTTCATCATTGGTTTCCCAAATGAATCGCAACCGATAAACTCTTTTTCATCGTTAGTCAGAAGTATGAAACTGCCGTTATCGATTGTTTTCTCAAAAACATCTTTTTTATCGTAAGTTATCAGTGTTTCCAAGCTGTCTGTCAGTGAAAGTACTCTATTTTCAGACGTCATCATCAAATTCTGTTCGGGATAAGCGACAGCAATATCCATAAAAGTAGAATCGCTCTGAGGAACATAAATTCCTAATTCGATAAAAGCATCCAACTGTTCACCTTTTTCCAAGCCGATTATCTTTTCGGTTAACAAATTGCCTTCGGCAAGCGAATAGATGGCAATTTTGTTTTCGAAAACCAGAAAAAGCATATCGTTGATAACCTGAAAATTGCGGATAAACTCTTTTTTCTCAAATATCAGATTCAAATACCGCTGACTGCCGTCGTTCAGGTTAAAAGCGGCAAAATACGGATCGCCAACCATTGAAAAACCACCGTTGTAAAAAGCATAACCACGATTGATCATGTAAATGACCGAATCTTTCAGAAAAACAGATGATTTAGATGTGATTTTTTCCGGTAACGGTGTGCTCCAGAGAATTTCTCCCGTATTGGCAACCCGTGAAATCATATTGCGCGAAGCAAGAACGATGCTGTTTTCGTCATCGATCAGCATATTAGAATTCATTTCTGTTACTTCATCGGGACTTGTTTGGTATATTGCGGTTCCGGTGAGAACGCCCAGTAAGATACCGGCAGCATTGGTCGCGATCATTTTCCCGATTTTCTTTTGGCTGGTAGTTGCTTTGTACGTCCAGCCATTTCCAGTGGATAGATTCAGTGCCTGAATTCCGTTAACGGCAACTAACAAAACGGAATCAGAGAGCATATAAGCATCGTCCCATCCGCGTGTGCGGTCAACGGTTGTTGTCCAAAGCGTGTTGCCGTTTGTTAGATCCACTGCCGATAACTTGTTTGATGTGCTTTGAGTGGGATAGCCCACGCCGATGCTGAGTTTTGGGTCGATGAAATAAAAATCGTTTCGGTTTTCCCAAATCACGTTTCCCGTTTCGGGGTCAAGCCGGAAGTTATTTTTCTTTTCAGACAAAAACAAAAACTTGTCTTGAAGTTTGGTCTCGGAATTGTTATAATTTACTTTTTTGCTCCATTTAACCGATTTGTCATTCAAGTCAATCATCGCGATGCTGCCTTCGTTTTTAAATAAAGTGCCTTTTCGGTTTGTTTCGCGAAGTTCGAGCAGTAAGTTATCCGAAATTCCGTTCCAATGCCAACGATAAATTTTGTGTTGCGGTTTATAGTACTTTGCCACAATATCGTTACCGTCAATCGTTTTCCCGACTACGGTATCTTTGGTAAGAAAGAAATCGCCGGTGCTTTGTGCATTTATGCCTGTGGCAAAGTATAAGAAAAGAATAATAGAAAGTGTTTTTTTCATCTGCTTAAAATTAATTAATAGTTCACAACTCTCCCTTTAAAATAAGGGGAGTACCGCCATTAGGCGGGAAGGGAATATGAAATTCAAATCAAAATTACAAAATTATTACCAAACAAAAACAAAAAACGGGTTGCATTGCAACCCGTTTTAACCCGCATAATTCATCGCAATAAAAGATAAAAAACTTTCTTGATTATAGTGATTGCCTATAAGTAATAAATTCCCTTGTGTCGTATCAATTATTAAATGATGTATATCAATTTTGTAAATTCCTATGAATAAGCAGTTTTAAACTCGGAACTCAATATTCGGAACTTTTAACTTGACACTCGTTTTGGGATTGCTCGCTTTTATCTTCACTCTGCTGCGTAGCGGCCCTCTTGAAATAGCCCACTATACCGCAGCGCAATTCGCTCATTGCATCCTCATAAAACTAAAAGTGTGAATAATGCAGGTTTAACTTAATACAAATATATTGTTTATTTTTTAGCTGCTAACAGCTTCTTTTCTTCCTGTCTTTTCATTAAAATGTAAGCCACAGGCGAAGCAACAAACAAGCTCGTTACAGTTCCTACAACTACACCGATCAACATGGCGAACACGAAACTTCTTACGGCATCGCCGCCTAAGAACAAGATACAGAAGATAACTAAAATTGTACTTAAACCGGTATTAATTGTACGCGCCAAAACAGCATTCATTGAGTCGTTGAAAGTTGCACGCAATTCGCGTTTCGGATACAACTGGCGTACTTCGCGGAAACGGTCAAACACTACCACCTTGTCGTTAATAGAATATCCCACAACCGTAAGAATGGCTGCCACAAATGTTTGGTCTATCTCCATGGTGAACGGCATAATTTTCCAAAGCAATGAGTAGAATCCGATTACTGCAAAAGCATCAATTGCCAACGCCGCAACAGTGCCCACAGAAAATGCCCAGTTACGGAATCGGGCGAGAATGTAAATACCCATACACAACAATGCGATAGCTAAAGCCAAGGAGGCATTTTTTAACATGTCTTCGGCAACACTCGGTCCCACTTTTTGTGAACTCTGGATATGGTCGTTAATGGTGTTTCCGGGCGTGATGTATTCTTGTAATCCTTCACCCAATGCGGTAATCAAGTCGTCTTCAACCGTAGTTGATTCCGAGTCAATTAAATAGTTGGTAGAAATGCGTACTTGGTTGCTCGAACCAATGGTAATCACTTGTGCCGAACCGTTCAATACGGGTTGCAAGGTTTCTTCAATATCGCCTGTTTTCACCGGTTGATCGAAACGCACAATGTAGTTGCGCCCACCGGTAAAGTCGATACCCGAATTTAATTTCAACGTGAAGAGCGAAATAATGCTGACAATTATAAAGATGCCTATTGCCGTATTTATTTTCTTGCTGTTGTGAATAAAATCGAAATTATATACATTAAAAATGGCTTTCGAAAATCCGGTATTGAACGTGAGTTTTTGCCATTTTCCTCTTTCCATTTGAAATTCGTAAACCAAACGGGTTAAGAAAACTGCCGTTAAGAATGAAACGGCGATACCGATAATCAGCGTAACGGCAAATCCTTTGATGGCGCCTGTTCCGAAAACAACCAGAACAATACCTGTAATGATAGTTGTTAAGTTTGAGTCGAAAATAGCGGAGAATGCGTTTTTGTAACCGTCTTCCAGCGCTTTGCGAAGCGATTTTCCATTGGCAAGCTCTTCCTTAATGCGTTCGTTGATAAGAACGTTGGCATCCACGGCCATTGCCAGCGAAAGTATCATCCCCGCGATGCCCGGCAGCGTGAGTACGGCTTGGAAAGCAGCC
>MVZJ01000141.1 GCA_002069095.1 Bacteroidetes bacterium ADurb.BinA174
ATCCAATACAATTCCGGCCTGACCGAAAATATTATCGAAGGTCAGGTTATTGTTGTTCCACAACAAAGATCGCTTTCATCCTCCCGCGAAAATTACCGCTACCACACTATTCTTCCGAAAGAAACGCTGTATTCGGTTTCCCGAACGTATTTGCTGAAACCCGAAGACTTAATTGCCGCTAATCCCGGTTTGTCGGTGGAAACTTTTCTGATAGGTAAAACCATTAGGATTCCTTTCTTTCAGTCGCAGGCCGATTTTATTCCGTATGAAAAACAAACACAAAATGTAACGCATCAGGTAAAACGTGGAGAAACATTATACTCTATTTCAAAGGCTTATGATGTTTCGGTTGAAGATATCGAAAAAGCAAATCCCATGCTTGGTTCGGGACTGAAAACGAATATGAAACTGATTGTACCTGTGAAAGTTACCAGTTTAGATGAAAATGTCCGTACAAGGGAAATAGAAGCTAATCGATTGCTCAGACCGAGCAATGAAACTCAACGGACAGATGTTATCAGGGTTGGCCTTTTGCTGCCTTTCCTCGACAAAACCAGTGGACAACATCTTCGTTTGCAGGAGTATTACGAAGGATTTCTGCTGGCTGTTAACCGAATGAAAAAAGATGGAGCCAACATTGAAGTGTATGTTTTCGAAATTGGCTCTCGGGCTAAACTCGAAAGCCTGTTGGGAACCATGGAAATGGAAGATCTTCACCTTTTAATCGGAGGAATGACGGACGATCAGATTAAAATATTGTCCGATTTTACTAAAAGGCACAATATCAAATACATTATCCCTTTTTCTTCGAAAAATAGTGAGGTTCAGAATAATAACAATATTTTTCAAGTAAATTCGCCCCAATCTTATCTGTATTCTAAAGCTTCGAGGGTGTTTATGGAAATATTCAGAAACGCTAACGTAGTTATTGTGAATGTGTCAGGATACTCGGATAAAGCGGAATTCCTTTCAACATTAAAGAGCGACTTAAAACGAAAAAATGTTCGTTACAATGAAATTTCGTTGACATCAAATTTTTCTACAGACATTCTGCCGTTACTTCAAAACAACGTAGAAAATGTTATTATTCCTTCGACGGGAGACTCGGGTGCGCTTCGTGAAATTACCAATGCTCTCGATAAGGTACATCAGGCACATCAAGGAATCAACACGCGGTTATTCGGATATCCGGAATGGCAGACTTATAACCCGGAGATAAAAAAAGCGCTTCACCAGTATGGAACGTATTTTTACACATCGTTTTATGTTGATGAACAGGATATTGAAACCAGCAAGTTTATTGAAAACTTTAAGTTTTGGTACGGTCGCGAACTTATTAACACATATCCTAAATACGGTTTATTCGGATACGATACCGGAATATTTTTCCTGAATGCCGTTCACCGTTTCGGAACAAATTTCGAACAACGCATCAACCGGATTCCATCGAATTCCCTTCAGTTCGCGTTTAATTTCGAGAGGGTTAACAATTGGGGCGGATTCATCAACACTGGATTGTATCTTATTCATTACGACGTGAATAACGCTGTATATAAAATTAATAAAAGCCGATAAATGAAGCGTTTATTACCGATTATTTTGCTATTTTCGCTTTTCTCTGTGCAGGTTTCTGCTCAAAAAACAGATTTTGAGAAAAAATTTTATATCGGAGTAGGGGGTGGTGCGCTTATGTCGTCCGTTGATTTAGTTCCTTCTGTTTTACAGAAGCCTCATTTTGGGATTCACGGAGGGATTTCGGCAAAATATATTTCGGAAAAACATTTGGGATTGCTTCTCGAGTTAAATTATGCCCAACGAGGATGGACAGAAGATTTTCCTACCGAAAGTGGATTTGCATACACTAAAACGTTGAATTACCTTGAAATTCCTTTTATGACTCACGTTTATTTTGGGAAAAAAATCAGGTTTATTTTCAATGCGGGACCGCAAGTTGGTTTTTTATTGGAAAGTTCAGACATTATGAACGAAGCGTTGACTGCCGATATCGCCGCTAAAAAACAACAAAACCCCGATGACCCGATAGGCATGCAATACAGTCTTGATCTCCGTAAGTTCGACTATGGCCTTATTGGTGGAGTGGGAATGGAGTTGAAAACCGGAATCGGAAATGTTGAACTCGAAGGACGCTATTATTTCGGATTAAGTGATATTTTCGAAAACAGAAAAACGAAAGAAAACTTCTTTTTTTACCGCTCTGCCCATCGCATTATTGAAGCGAAACTTTCTTATTACTTTAAAGTAAAATAATAATTTATTTCCATCCTACTACTGACAAAAAGATATCCGCTCAACGGGAGATATTTCAAAAGTAAACTCTATCATCCAATTGTCATGTTGAATGAATCCGTCCCGATTGGCGGAGAGAATAAAGTATCTGAAATGTTTGATTAAATTAGATGTTTCACTACCTTCAATATAACAAGATAGATGGTTTTGTCGTTTTTAATTATTGCCTTTGACTCAATTAATTTTCAATTCAGGAAAGAAACGCTGTATTAGTTTTTATTGTAAATTACATTTTCGGTAAATCTCATCTTTTGCCGATAAATAATATCAATATTATTATACAGTTATAAAAATTTGTACTACTTTTGAACATTTTTATATGAATATATGTTCATATATTGATTTAATAGAAAACAATGGAATTTACAAAACTCGATATAAAAGAACAAAAGATTGATAAAACGCAATTTGAGGAGGCTGCATATATGTTGAAAGCTCTGGCAAACGAAATCAGATTAAGCGTAATTTCCTTGTTGTCGAACGAGAAGGAAAAATCTGTTTCGGAACTAATGGAGATTATCGATTGTGAACAATCCCTGCTTTCGTATCATCTTACCGATATGCGCGCCAAAGGAATTTTAAACTGCCGCAGGAGTGGGAAAAACTGTTTTTATTCCATAAAAAACGCCAAGGTTATCCAAATGTTGAGTTGTATTGTAGATTGTAATTAAGAAGAATAGAATAGAAATGAAAGAGTTTTTCAAAAAACATTGGCTAAAATTTGCAGGAGTTCTTGCCGGAGCTATCGGAGGTTATTTATATTATCGCTTTATTGGTTGCGGAACAGATTCTTGTCCCATTACCTCCAATCCCTGGCGTGTAACCGCTTACGGGTCTATTATGGGCTTGTTGCTCTTCGATATTTTTAAAAAGGACCAGAAGGACATTGAGAAGTAAAAAAAGAAAACAAAAAAGCGAATAACAAGACTATAAATAAAATAAGTAAAAATGAAAATTAAATTTATCATCATCGCGCTCGCGACATCATTGTTATTCGTCGCCTGCAACAATAAAACTACCAACACAACAAAAAGTAACGAATCACAAATATCGGTTCAGACAGATGTTACTAAACAAGAAACTAATTCAAATACAACAAATATGGCTAAAACAATTCATTTAACAAAAGCCGATTTTCTAACGAAAGTGGCAAACTACGAAAAAAATCCCGAAAAATGGGAATATTTGGGTGATAAACCCGCTATTATCGATTTCTACGCTGATTGGTGTGGCCCTTGCAAAATGGTTGCTCCTATTCTGGAACAATTGGCCGCCGAATACGAGGGGCAGATTTATATTTATAAAGTGGATACTGAAGCAGAACAGGAACTGGCTGCCGATTTCGGAATTCGCAGCATACCTACGTTGCTTTTCATCCCGATGAACGAAAATCCGCAAATGGCACAAGGCGCATTACCGAAAGATGCTTTTAAACAGGCTATCAACGAAGTTTTACTCAAAAATTAAAAGTCCGCAATCATGGACAAAATGTTTTTTGAAAGTAAAAGCAAATATGCCTTCGACGAAACAGTTGAGAAACTTAACAATATAATTGTCGATGCAGGATGGCGTGTTGTCCACACGCACGATTTGAAAGAAACGATGAGAAAAAACGGCTTCGAAGTTCTTCCCGTAAATGTTATCGAACTTTGCAACCCGAAATACGCTTATCGTATGCTTTCGGCCGACGAATTGAGAATTTACGCCAACATGATGCCTTGCCGTATCTCGGTACACGAAAAAGCCGATGGAAAAACCTATGTTTCACGCATGAATTCTGCCATGTTTGCTTCGCAAATAGGTGGAGTAACGGAAGAGGTTATGAGCGGTGCATATCATGATGCCGAAGGCTTTGTGGCACAAGTTGCAGAATAAGACTGTAAGTTTATTTTTGTTTTAATAATTTGTTATGAATGAAGAACGGGTGCACTTGTTATGAGTGTACCCGTTCTGCTTTTTTGGTCAATATCGTTGCTTCTTAGTTGAAAAAATTATTGATCTGTTTTGTATTTTGGATCGGAATTATGGTAAAACCGTAACTTACAGGTGTTGATGCTGGGCGAATAAGATATTCTTCCAAGGGTAGTTTTCCCCAACTGTTGTTTCCGCCTACGCCTTGCATACGAAAATCAATAAATAAATCTACTTTATCGGACGGTACATAATCATTGATATGTTTATTCCGGGGAGCATCGCCAACAGCAGCATCGTTATTCAGGGATTCGCCGTTCGAAACTGTTTCCAGCAGATAATTGGATACATTGAATTGGAAAACATCGTCGGCCACAAATAACAATCCGTTACCCGATCGTTGTGTAACAGCCAGCCAGTTAGCATCGGTATGATGTGCATTCTCCTGAGGAAGAACGTATTTAGTTACCATTTCGTTAATAGGCGATATATATCTGTCTATAAAAGTTGAAGTTTTTCGGTCTTCGTAATTTCCCCATGGCCCACGGCCGTAATACTCTGCATTAACTATATTTGCGGGCAATTGCATCCGCATTCCGATTCTCGGTATTAATTCGGTTTCGGATTTAGACGCATCAAACGAGTTGTCAACGCGAATAGTTCCATCGTTATAAATGGTATAAGTAACCATATTCTCAGCTTTTGTCTGCGGATAGCTGTAATTGTAGGAAATAGTAGTGGTATTGCCTTTGTTAACGTTGAAATTTTCAGCTTTTAAATCTTGATAGCTGGCGTCTTTCCACGCACTGAGCCGTCTGGGCAGTCTTGCACCGTATTCATTGTCAATTGGGGCTCGCCAGAAGAACGGACGAAGTCC
>MVZJ01000142.1 GCA_002069095.1 Bacteroidetes bacterium ADurb.BinA174
TTCCCGAGATTTAGAGGTGCAGAGCACCGAAACAGTATAAGAAACAACTGTTTGGGTATAATTGCGGATATTCATATAAAATAAAAGCGCCTTTGGATTATTTTTTTACATTTCTCTTTGATAAGAAAACTTTTTCATCTAATTTTGTGTACGTACACACGATTTTCTAAATAAAACAAAAGAATATATGGAAACCAGAAGAAACTTTATTAAGAAATCGGCGCTTGGTGTAGCCGGTTTGGCAATGGGCAGCACAATGGGAATGTCTGCGAAAAGTTATTCGCGCATTATTGGCGCAAACGACCGCATAGGAGTAGCTATTGTTGGATTAGGGCGTAGGTTAAGCGGTTTTTTTGAACCCATTGCAATGAAACAAGCCAATGTGCAATTGATGTATCTGTGCGATGTGATGGAAAAACAACGTACATCGGCAATGCAGAAATTTGCGAAACACATTGACTACAAGCCGAAATTAGAAAACGATTTCCGCAAAATAAATATCGACCCTAAAGTAGATGCCGTAATACACGCAACGCCCGACCACTGGCACGCTCCCGGAGCCATTATGAGTATGAAGGACGGCAAGCACGTATATTTGGAAAAACCAAGCAGCCACAATATGTTCGAAAATGAATTGCTGGTAGAAGCTGCAAAGAAGTTCAATAAAGTTGTGCAAATGGGAAATCAGCAACGTTCATCGGGACATACCCAATCGGTAATGGAGGAAATTCACAATGGCGTTATCGGCAAAGCATACAAAGCTGTGGCATTTTATGCCAATTCAAGAGGTGAAACTCCCGTACAGAAAAAAGTTACTGTTCCTGAAGGACTCGACTGGGAGCTTTTCCAAGGCCCCGCACCACGTCGTGAATACACACAAGAAACCTGGGATTATAACTGGCACTGGTACGGTTGGGATTACGGAACTGCCGAAGCCGGAAACAATGCAACGCACGAACTCGATATAGCACGCTGGGCGCTGCAGGTAGATTATCCGCTTCGTGCCGATGTAGAAGCAGCTAAACGCCACTTCATTAACGACGGCTGGGAGATGTACGACACGATGGATGCCACTTTTATTTTCCCTGAAAATAAAATAATTAAGTGGGATGGAAAAAGCCGTAACGGACAACAAACTTACGGAGCAGACCGCGGAACAATTATTTTCGGTACCGAAGGAACAGTTTTTGTGAACCGCGACAAATATATTTTATACAATCGTTCGGGAAAAGTCGTAAAAGAAGGCACAGGAGCATCTAACGAAGCCGGAACGGCGTTGGGTGGTGGTGGCGACATGACTACTGCACACGTTCTCAACTTCTTCGATGCTATTCGCGGAAAAGCAAAACTTACCGCACCCATCGACGATGCAAACGTGAGTATGGCAATGGTTCACTACTCTAACATTGCTTATCGTATTGGCAGAGGATTCGATATCGATAACAAAACGGGACGAATATTTGACCGCGACGCGATGAAACTTTGGAGTCGCGAATACGAACCGGGATGGGAACCAACACTATAACATAAATTCAGAAAACACTTAGGTATTAAGGAGCGATTTCTTCGCTCCTTAATTTTTAACAAAATTTACACTAATCAGCGAATAACGAGTTGATATTAGCTATAATTTTGTCCGATTTTTGTTCGGCAGGAAAACTACCCCTCAATAGTCGAAGTATCCCTAAAAAAGTCAACTGTAATCTTTTTATTTATGGCTGCAATAACTCTTTACTGGATTGCTTTTATAGCAATCTTTATTACTGTATATACCATTGATTTGATGGTGAATTCCTGCAAAAACAAAATAATTGGCGTAAAAGCAGCATTAGGCTGGACCGCAATATGGATTTCCATTGCACTGGCATTTGGCTTCTCTCTTTATTTTTTCTTTCCGCAAAACCCGGAAAGTTCGGTACGAACAGGCGCTGTAATGACCTCTAAGTTTATTTCGGGATATTTTACAGAGTATTCGTTATCGGTTGATAACCTATTTGTCTTTATTATGATTTTCTCGATGATGGGTATTCATCCGAAAAATCAACCTAAATTACTAAAGTTAGGAATTTTGATTTCTGTTGTGTTACGTATCCTCTTCATTCTTGTAGGAATGGAACTGGTAGAACGTTTTCACTGGATTATCTATGTTTTCGGAATTATTCTGATTTGGACGGCTTATAAAATGGCCTTTTCTAAAGAAGACGAAAATGTGAATCCGGAATCGAATATTCTTTATAAAGGAGCTTCAAAATTATTCCCTATTGATCCCGATGTACATTCGTCACACTTCTTTACAAAAATAAACGGCAAGACACACATTACTAATATTTTTCTGGCTCTGCTCGTTATCGGTTCCACCGATGTTTTGTTCGCCGTGGATTCCATTCCGGCTATCATTGGCGTTATTAAAGAGGGAGTAAACGGTGTTCTTAGACCAAGCGAAGAAAATTTTCTTGCCATTTCATCCAACGTTTTCGCTGTAATGGGATTAATTTCGCTTTTTTTCGCTTTAAGAGGAATTATGGGTATGTTCCGATACCTAAAAACGGGCGTAAGCTTCATTCTTTTGTTTATCGGAGTAAAAATGCTACTCAGTTCCGTCCATTCAGTAGGAGAGTTTTTCTCACACAATTCTTGGGTTTCGTTGGCAGTTATTATCGGCACATTAACTATCTCTATTCTTTTGTCGATGCTGATTTCCGAACGAAAGGAATC
Source organism: Bacteroidetes bacterium ADurb.BinA174 (assembly GCA_002069095.1). Lineage (GTDB taxonomy): Bacteria > Bacteroidota > Bacteroidia > Bacteroidales > Dysgonomonadaceae > Petrimonas. The sequence goes on from MVZJ01000142.1 coordinate 2,716, forward strand.
TAAAAAACTCCAAGAAGCCATAGAAGATTTGAAAGACGAGTTGGAGGAATCCGAGCGCCAACGCTTGAGCAGAAATCAGAATTAATTGCTTTTGAAATGTAACTCTATAAGTCTGTATTTCATGAAATAATTTTGTAATTTTGCTTTTTATCTATGACTTAGCATTTTTATGAAATTTACACCCGAAATTTACAAAATTCCCGATGTCCCGATGCAGTCGTTTATTGATATAGACGAAATATGGGATTACATTAATAATACTGCTTCCACACCCGAACGGGTACAGGAAGTAATTGCCAAATCGTTGGGAAAAAATCGGTTAAATCTGGAAGAGGTTGCCGTTTTGATTAATGCTGGCGACGAAGAGTCGATAAACGCGATAAAGGAAGGCGCAAGAGAGTTGAAACAACGCATATATGGAAATAGAATCGTACTTTTTGCTCCGCTTTACGTGGGCAATAAGTGTTCCAACAACTGTACCTATTGCGGATTTAAAGCATCGAATAAAGAGGCTGTACGTAAAACGCTCACACACGAAGAGCTTATTCAAGAAATTGAGGCTTTGGAAGATATCGGACAAAAGCGTCTGATTCTTGTTTATGGCGAACATGCGCAATATAGTCCCGAATTTATAGCCGAAACAGTGAGAGTTGCATATAGTGTTAAAAAAGGTAACGGCGAAATTCGTCGTGTAAACATAAATGCCGCTCCGCTCGATATCGAAGGATTTCGCACAGTAAAAGAGGCAGGAATCGGCACATTTCAGGTATTTCAAGAGACATATCATCGCGAGGCGTACAAAACTTACCACTTGCGAGGCAAAAAAGCCGACTACGATTATCGCTTAACATCGTTAGACCGTGCTCAAGAGGCCGGTTTGGACGATGTTGGTATCGGTGCGCTTTTCGGTCTATACGACTGGCGTTTCGAAGTTATGGGATTGGTTCGCCATACAAATCACTTAGAAGCATGCTACAACGTTGGCCCGCACACCATTTCGTTCCCACGTATCAAAGACGCATCGATGCTCAACATGGGTACAAAATATTTTGTTTCGGATGAAGATTTCACACGTTTGGTTGCGATTTTACGTTTGGCTGTTCCATACACGGGAATGATTCTTACCGCTCGCGAACCGCAACATCTGCGCGATGAATTGATTCAATTTGGTGTTTCACAGATAGATGGCGGAACAAAAATTGAGTTGGGAAGCTACCATGAGAAAGAGGCAAACAAAGATTTGAAAAAAGGACAATTCCGCATCAACGACGACCGCCCGCTAAATCAAATTATCGATGAACTGCTTGACCAAAATATGTTGCCTTCATTCTGCACATCGTGTTATCGGGCAGGACGTACAGGCGAGCATTTTATGGAATTTTCGGTTCCCGGTTTTATAAAACGATTCTGCACACCCAACGCTATTCTCACTCTTGCCGAATATTTAGAAGATTACGCACCCGAACATACGGCAAAAAAAGGGTGGAAAGTTATCGAAAATAATATGGCGGAAGTTGATGAAAAGATGAAAGAAAAACTGCGTGAAAGGCTTGAGCAGGTTAAAAAAGGCGTAAGGGATTTGTATTTTTAATTAAAATGACTTCCGCAAAGCATCCAGTTTAATTGCCACGTCACTTTAGGGCGTGGAAAAATAGTTGTAAACTAAATCGGCTTTAGCCTAAATTTAAATAATCTTGGGCTAAAGCCCGTTTTCAAAGTCGCGTTTTACCCACGAGTTAAAACTCGTGGTAATTGATAAATGATTTTAGGCCACATTGTGGATAATTATTTTATTTAATTTCGAAACTGGTCTGACGAATAAGTATAATATTTAAATTATTACAATGCATCAGACGGACTTAAAGCCGTCAGATGCTAAAATGAACTAAATGAGTAACTCAAAACTACATATCGGCATTTTTGGTCGTCGCAATTCGGGTAAAAGCACGTTAATCAATCTGCTTACCGGACAAGAAACGGCAATCGTATCGGAACATCCCGGCACCACAACCGACCCGATAAAAAAAGCGGTCGAAATTTCGGGTATCGGTCCCGTAGTAATGATTGACACCGCCGGGATTGACGATGTGGGCGAATTGGGCAGAAAACGTATCGACAAATCGATGCAAACCATTAAGAATGTGGATGTAGCGATATTAATTATCGCCGGAAATCAATTCGGACAGTTTGAACTCGATTTAATCGGACAGTTCGAAAAGTTTGATACGCCTTACATTATCCTGCACAACAAAAAAGATATTTCAAAAATTGCATCGCAGACAGAAACAATTATCAGAAATCACTCAAAAGCTAAAATACTCGATTTTTGCGCCAAACACAAGGAAGATGCAGACGAATTAATTAGCAAT